>NZ_JAPDPH010000116.1 GCF_026013475.1 Micromonospora yasonensis
GATCTTGATCGGGGCGTTCAACTCCGCCGAGCGGCGGTCCAGCTCGGCCCGGAGCGCCCGGGCCGCCTCGGCCCGGCTCCGGCCGCCCAACTCGGCGCCGAGCACCGTGGTGCCCCGGGGCACGTCACCGGCGTACGCCCAGGCGCCGGCGCCGACTCCGGCGGCGAGCACGGCCGCGGCGATCCCGCCGGCGAGCAGCACCCGTCCCCGCCGGAACCAGGCGCCGCGGTCGGGCTGGAGCGGGCCGGGTGCGACGCCGGGTTCCGGCTCGTCGTCCGGCCAGCTCACCGCGGTGACCTTCACCGTGGGCCGGTCGTCGGCGGGCGGGAGTTTTTCCCCGTACAGCGTCACAGCAACCTCGATCGGAAGTACCAGGTGGGGACCGCTGCCCCAGGAGACACCTACGGTAACCAACGCTCGAGCCGGCCGGGAGGGTCCGTCCGGGGGTCGCCCCGCAGCGTGTCGGCGGCGGCGCGGTGTCGCGGTGCTCACCCGGCCCGGGGTGCCCACCCGGGCCCGGATCGTGGGACGGTGTGCGGGTGCGGACGGATGAGCGCGGCCTGGCGTACGGCGGTGGATGGCTGGACCGGGCGGGTAGGCTGCGGAGTGATCCGGGGTGGGTCGTCGCGCGGCTGACCGACCGGGAGAGCGTGCTGCTGCCGTTCTGGCAGGACCGCTGCCTGGTGTCGGCGGAGCGGCTGCCGGTGCGGCGGTCCGCCGTCGACGCGGCCGGGCTGCTCGCCGCTGCCGACGAGGCGGTCTTCCTCGGCCTGGACGCCGGCCGGGCGGTCTTCGCCGTGGATCTGTCCGGCCGCGCCGAGCCCGAGGCGTTGGCCCTCGCCGGGGCAGCCGAGGCGGTGGACGTCCGGGCCCTGGTGGGTGGGCTGGGGGCGGCCGACGCGGCCGTCCAGGCGTACGCCAAGGGGCTGCTGCACTGGCACCGGGGCCAGCGGTACTGCGGTGCCTGCGGGGCGGCCACGGCGGCGCGGGACGGCGGCCACACACGTTCCTGCACCGGCCCCGGCTGCGGCCGGCTGCTCTTTCCCCGGATCGAGCCGGCGGTAATCATGCTGGTCGAGGCACCTGACGAGCCCGGGCGCTGCCTGCTGGCCCGGCACCGGGGCGCGCCCGAGGCGTCCTGGTCGACGTTGGCCGGCTTCGTGGAGATCGGCGAGAGCCTGGAGGACGCGGTCCGCCGGGAGTTGGCCGAGGAGGCCGGTGTGACGGTGGCCGGGATGGCGTACCAGGGCTCGCAGGCGTGGCCGTTCCCGGCCGGGCTGATGGTGGGTTTCCGGGCGACGGCGACCTCGACCGAGGTGCGGGTGGACGGCGAGGAAGTGGTGGAGGCGCGCTGGTTCACCCGGGCGGAGTTGCGGGCCCGGGTGGCGGACGGTCGTCCCCTCGGCCGGATCGACTCGATCGACCACCATCTGCTGTGGTCCTGGTTGGACCGACGGGGCTGAGGCGCCACCGACCGGGTCAGCGGGGCCGGCCGGACGGGTGATAGCCGCCTCACCCTCAGCGGTTTGTCAGGCTCCCGTTACGGAACTGTGATGTAAGTCAGCAATAGCTACCACAGGTGAGACCTGCCGGCCTTCCTGTCGTAATCGAGTCGGTTTGACCGGGGCTCCTTGCCGCCGGGATGTTAACCGTTGGTAACCCCCGACGATCTTGTTACCACGAGCCTGTTACCGGCCAGTAGCTAGGGGCTTGTGAGGTGTGTCGCTTCGCGAGAACATCCAATCCGCGTACTGCGGCCCCCGTCGGCACAACGGTCGCCGCGCCGCCCCGCAGCTTTCCCCGTCCCGAGTCGCGCCCCCGCGCCGGTGACGCATCCCCGTCGAGGAGGACCTTGTGAGTGAATCGGAAGATCGTCAGGTGAGTGGTGGCACCCGCTGGCGTCGCTTCGCCGCGATGATGGTGCCGGCCACCGTCGTGGCCGGCGGCATCGTGCTGGGCATGGCGAACGGCGCCATCGCCGCCTCGTTCGCCGTCTCAGGCCAGACCTTCAAGGTCAGCGCGTCGAAGCTCGACGGCGACGGCTTCAAGCAGTACGGCGGCGTGGTGACGGAGAAGGACGGCACCCCGCATCCGGTGGCCATCTCCGAGATCACGGACGCCAAGCTCTACGACCTCTGCCAGTCGGTCGACGCCAGTCTGCCGGGCGTGCCGATCGTGTTGACCATCAACGCCGGTGGCGACGGCAACCCAGCCAAGGCCAGCGGCATGCTGATCTCCATGGACTCGCTCGAGGGTGACGCGGTGTTCACCAACATTCAGATTGGCCGGGACGCGACCGACCTCAGCCCGGAGGCCAAGGCGAAGTCCTTCGGCCAGAGCGCAGACAAGGTCGTCATCACCGACCTGAAGCAGGTGGCGCGCTCCACCAGCGCCGGCACCTTCACCCTGACCGGCCTCAAGCTGAAGCTCAACATCGGCGCTAGCGCCAAGCCTTGCTTCTGATCTGACGCCGAGGCCCGCGGAGGGCGCCCTCCGCGGGCCTCGGCCTTGTCTCGCCCCGTCAGCACCGCCAGGAGGAGTACGTGACAACCGCCGAGACGCACCACGCGCGGCCCAGCCGGTTCGGGCAGGCGTGGCGCGGGTTCCGCCAATGGCGGCGGGCCCGGCCGTTCTGGGGTGGGCTCTTCACCGCGTTGGCCGGCCTGGAGATCTTCGGCACCACACAGATGAGCCTGAACGGCCTCACCTTCCAGATGGGGCCGACCGGCTTCCTGTCCTGGCTGATCCCGGTCATCCTCGTCGCCTGCGGGATGCTGCTCTGGTTCAGCCCGGCGCAGCGCATGTTCTACGCGATCGTCGCGGCGGTCACCGCGGTCTACTCGCTGATCGGGGTCAACCTCGGCGGCTTCTTCATCGGCCTCCTGCTCGGCATGGTCGGCAGCGCGCTCGGCTTCGCCTGGGTACCGGCCAAGAAGCCGGCCCCCGCCCCGCAGCCGGTGGCCGAGGCCGGGCCGGCCGAGACGGAGACCGCGGACGAGTACGAACCGGAGCTCATCGACGAGCTGCTGCCCCGGCAGCGCGAGGACGAGACGACCGGCGTGCTCACCGACACGCTGCCCCAGCCGCGCAACCCACTGCGTGAGCCGCCGCCCACCCAGCCCGCCGACACCACGCAGGTGCCGCCGGCGGTCGGCCCGGACGCGTCCGAGGGCGGGCACCGCGACCCGAGGCTCTACGCGATCCTGCTGGTGCTCGCCAGCGTCTCGGCGGCCGGCCTCTTCGCGCTCCGCGGTGAGCAGCCCGCGCTCGCCGCCCCGGCCGCCTGCCCGACCACCACCGCCTCCGCCGCCCCGAGCCCGTCCGGCTCCGCTTCGGCCTCGGCCAGCCCGAGCCCCACGCCGGAACAGAGCTCGGACGGCAACCTGCTCACCGGCATCATCGACGGCATCACCGGCCTGTTCACCGGCGGCGACTCGGGCAGTGCCGAGCCGTCGCCCACCCCGGCGCCGAGCACCTCGGCCGCGCCGGCCGCCGCCGAGCCGCTGGCGACCGGCGCCACCCCGACCGAGAGCGCCACCAGCGCCGCCCCGGAACCGAGCGCCAGCTCGTCGGCGAAGCCCACCACCAAGCCGGGCGGCAACCCCTGCGCCGGCCCGCGGCCGACCAGGCCGAAGCCGGTCGAGGCGGGCAAGCCGCTGCCGCGGATCGCCGCCGAGCCGGACCAGCCGATCGTCGCCGATCCGCCCGCCGAGCTCACCGGCTCCAAGCTGACCATGACCGGGCTGCGGTTCGAGGGGATCGTCGAGCTGCCCACCCGCGACGGCACGCTCAAGTGTCTGAAGTTCACCATGGACAAGGCGGTGACGGACGACTTCACCCTCCTGGCCAGCGGCCCTGCCGGCAAGCACCAGCGGTACCGCACCGATCGGCTCACCGTTGAGGGCGACGTCGCCTTCTACGCCACCCGCTTCGTCGGGTACCTGCTCGGGGTCAAGATCACGCTGGCTCCGGACCTGCCGTTCCCCGACGGCCTCCCGATCACCTCGCCGCTGCCGATCACCTTCACCGACCCGGAGATCCGGCTGGCGTACGAGAACTCGAAGACGCTCACAGCCACGCCGAAGCTCACGCTCGACCTGGCCTGATCCGCCGAGCACGGAGAACGGCCGGGCGCCGGAGGTCACCTCCGACGCCCGGCCGTTTTCTTGTGCTAGAGGCGGGCCAGCGCCCGGCGCAGCGGGTCGAGTCCCAGCGCGCCCAGGTCGAGCGCCTGGCGGTGGAACTCCTTGAGGTCGAAGTCGGCCCCCTTGCGGGCCTTCGCCTCGTCCCGGGCCTGGAGCCAGATCCGCTCGCCCACCTTGTACGACGGGGCCTGCCCCGGCCAGCCGAGGTAGCGGTTCAGCTCGAAGCGCAGGTTCTCGTCCGGCACCCGGCAGTGCGCCCGCATGAACTCCCAGCCCAGCTCGGGGGTCCAGCGCTCGCCGGGGTGGAAGCCGAACGGGTTGTCCTTCGGGATCTCCAACTCCAGGTGCATGCCGATGTCGACGATCACCCGGGCGGCGCGGAACGCCTGCCCGTCGAGCATGCCGAGCTTGTCGCCCGGGTCCTCCAGGTAGCCCAGCTCGTCCATCAGCCGCTCGGAGTAGAGCGCCCAGCCCTCGCCGTGTCCGGAGACCCAGCAGAGCAGCCGTTGCCAGCGGTTGAGCAGCTCGGCGCGGACGGCGGTCTGGGCGACCTGGAGGTGGTGACCCGGCACGCCCTCGTGGTAGACGGTGGTCACCTCCCGCCAGGTGGAGAAGTCGGTGATGCCCTGCGGCACCGCCCACCACATCCGGCCCGGTCGGGAGAAATCCTCACTCGGGCCGGTGTAGTAGATGGCGCCGTCGCTGGTGGGCGCGAGGCAGCACTCGATCCGGCGGACCTGCTCCGGGATGTCGAAGTGGGTGCCGTGCAGCTCGCTGATCGCCTTGTCGGCCAGCGCCTGCATCCAGTCCCGGAACGCCTCCTTGCCCCGGATCGTGCGGGCCGGGTCGGCGTCCAGGGCACGCACGGCCTCGCCGACGCTGGCGCCCGGCCCGACGATCCGGGCGGCCACCGCACGCATCTCCGCCTCCAGGCGGGCCAGCTCCGCGAAACCCCAGGCGTACGTCTCGTCGAGGTCGACCTTGGCGCCGAGGAAGTACTGCGAGGCCAGCTCGTACCGCTCCCGCCCGGCGGCCTGCTTCTCCCGGCCCTGCGGGGCCAGCTCGTTGCGGAGGAACTGCCCGAACTCGGCGGTGGCTCCGGTCGCGGCGGCGGCGCCCTTGCGCAGCTCGGCGCCGAGCGTGCCGTCGGCCCCGAGCCGCTCGACCAGGCCGTGGAAGAAGTTGTCCCCGTTCGGGTCGGTCCAGATGTCGCACTGCTTGGCGACCTCGACCAGCTGCACCCGCGAGCTGACGTTGCCGGCGGCGGCCGCCTCGCGCAGCGTCCGCTTGTAGCCCTCCAGCGCCGCCGGGAAGCCGTTGAGCCGGGCGGCGATGTTGGCCCGGGCGTCGTCGCCCTCGGTCGGCATGAGGTCGAACACCATGCGGAGGTCGTGCAGCCCGCTGGCGATCACGTTGACCTCGCTGGTCGTCTCGCCGGCCTCGTGCCGGGCGAGCTCCAGGCCGAGGCGTTCCTGCATCGCCTCCTTGGCGGTGCGCTCGGCCTCGGTGTCCGGCTCGGTCACGTCGAGGTCGGCCAGGGTGCGCCGGGTCAGATCGGCGCGGGCGGCGTACCCCTCCGGGGAGAGGTCGTCGAGCTGGTCGTCGTAGCCGGCGATGCCGACGTAGGTGGCGCCGGTCGGGCTCAGCGGCGCCCAGTCGGCCACATACCGGTTGGCGAGGTCATCGATTCGTCCCACCATGCGACCCTACGTGACCGCGCCACCCCGGTGTCGACCGTGTTTGCCGTCTTCACGGCAGCAGATCCGCCGGGTCGAAGTCGATCGGGAACGACAGGTCGGACTGCAGCCGCTGCCCCCGAGCCACCGCCTCGGCTGGTCAACGCTGCCAAGGTGAGCCGGTTGCTGTGGCGGTCGACACGGCGTCCGATTTTCGCGGGACTTCGTCGTACCCCTGCGGCAGAGTGTCAGGGGTGACGGCCGACTTGACTCCTGACCGGGCAGCGCTGCGCAGCTGGCTGCCCGGCTTCCTCGCGCTCGGCGTGATCTGGGGTTCCAGCTTCCTCTTCATCAAGGTCGGGGTGACCGAGCTGCACCCCGTGCACCTCACCCTCTACCGGGTCGCCACCGGCGCGGCGACCCTGCTGGTGGTGCTGGCCGTGCTGCGCGACCGGCTGCCCCGCGAGCCCCGGGTCTGGGCGCACCTGCTGGTGGTCGCCGCGTTCGGCGTCGCCCTGCCGTTCACCCTGTTCGGCTTCGGTGAGCAGCGGGTGGAGTCGATGCTCGCCGGCATCTGGAACGCCACTACGCCGCTGATCGTGCTGCCGCTGGCGGTGCTGGTGTTCCGCACCGAGCGGCTGACCGTGCGCCGGGCGATCGGCCTGGCGCTGGGCTTCGCCGGCGTGCTGGTCGTGCTCGGCGTCTGGGAGGGCGTCGGCGGGTCGCACTTCACCGGCCAGCTCATGTGCCTCGGTGCGGCGGCCTGCTACGGGGTGGCCATCCCGTACCAGAAGAAGTTCATCGCGGGCAGCGCCTACTCCGGTCTGTCGCTGTCGGCCGCGCAGTTGCTGGTCGCGACCGCGCAGCTCGCGGTGGTCGCGCCGCTGGTGGCTGGGGCGCCGCCGGCGCCGAGCGGCCTCTCCCTGCGGGTGGTGGCCAGCGTGCTGGCGCTCGGTGCGCTCGGCACCGGGCTGGCTTTCGTGATCAACCTGCGCAACATCCGGGTGGCCGGGGCGAGCACCGCGTCGACGGTGACGTACCTGATCCCGGTCTTCGCGGTGCTGGTCGGCGCCGTGGTGCTCGGCGAGCGGATGAACTGGCACCAGCCGGTGGGCGCGCTGATCGTGCTCGTCGGCGTGGCGGTCGCCCAGGGCATGCTTGGCCGTCGCCGGCCGAAGGCGGTGGCCGCGCCGGCCGTGCCGGCCGCCGAGCCGGCCGCCCGACGCTGAAGCGGGCCGGGATGCCGTCGGCGATCCGGCGGTGTCGGGCGGCCCGGTATGCCGCCACGTCGGCGAGGTGGTGGCGCCCGGGTGGGAACGTGCCGGTCAGCGGCGGTCGCGGGCCCACTTCACCAGGCGGTCCGCCTTCCAGGTGTTGACCACCCGGCTGGCCGCCACGCCGCACAGTGCCGCGCGTTCGCAGCCGAACCGCTGCCAGTCGAGCTGCCCTGGGGCGTGCGCGTCGGTGTTGATGGCGAACCGGCAGCCGGCCTCCAGGGCGCGGCGGATCAGCCGCTTCGGCGGGTCCTGCCGCTCCGGCCGGGAGTTGATCTCCACGGCGACGCCGTGCTCCGCGCAGGCGGCGAAGACGGCATCCGCGTCGAAGTCGCTCTCGGCCCGGGTACGCGCCCGGTGCCCCCGGTCGCCCGGGCCCGTCACCCCCGCCGGCCGGGACGACACCATCCGCCCCGTGCAGTGCCCGAGAATGTCCAGGTGCGGGTTGGCGATCGCGGTGAGCATCCGCCGGGTCATCTTCGCCCGCTCGTCGTTCAGGCCGCTGTGCACCGAGCCGACCACCACGTCGAGCCGGGCGAGCAGCTCCTCGTCCTGGTCCAGCGAGCCGTCGGCGAGGATGTCCACCTCGACACCGGTGAGGATGCGGAAGCCCTTCGGCAGCGCCTCGTTCACCGCCGCCACATGGTCGAGCTGCTTGCGCAGCCGCTCCGCGGTCAGCCCCCGGGCCACCTTCAGCCGGGGCGAGTGGTCGGTCAGCACCAGGTACTCGTGGCCCAGCTCGACCGCCGCCAGAGCCATCTCCTCGATCGGTGACCCGCCGTCCGACCAGTCGGAGTGGGTGTGGCAGTCGCCGCGCAGCGCGTCCCGCAGCTTCGCCGCGGCCTCGTCCAGGTCGGTGCCCTCGGTGGCGACCAGCCGGCGCAGATAGACCGGCTCCTCGCCGGCCAGCGACTCGGCCACGCAGCGGGCGGTGACGTCGCCGACCCCGGACAGCTCGGTGAGCTTCCCGGCCCGGGCGCGCTCGGCCACCTCCCCGGCGGGCAGCGCGGCGAGCGCGTTGGCCGCCGACCGGAACGCCCGGACCCGGTAGGTGGCCTCGTTCGCCTTCTCGAGCAGGAACGCGATCCGGCGCAGGTCGGCGATGGGATCCCGGGCAGTCATGCCAAGCAACCTACGCGCTCGCCTCGCCGGCCGCCGGGTGCCGCCGTGGGGTGTCGGGAGTGGACGGCGCTCAGCCGGCGCCGCTGGTCGTCGTGGGGGCCTTCGGGCAGCCGTGCTTCTGCTGCCAGGCGGCCACCTCGTCGGCCGGTCCACGGTTGCCGCCCTTGCGCCACGAGGTCAGGTACGGGGCGGGCCAGACCACGCCCCGCCGGATCCACCAGTCGTCGTGGCCGGTGCACTTCGGGGACAGCCCGAAGTGCAGGTGGCACACGTTGTTGGCGTTGCCGGTGCGGCCCACCTTGCCGAGCTGCTGCCCGGCGTGGACGCGTACGCCCGCGTCGATGCCGTCGGCGATCGCGCTCAGGTGCGACCCGTAGTAGCGGACCCCGTCGTCGCCGAGCAGCGACACCGACAGGCCCCCGTTGTACGGGCCGAGCGGGCCGCGCTTCGAGAACCGGTCCACCCGGCTCACCTCGAGGATCTGGCCGTCGGTGACCGCCACGACCGGCTCGCCACAGTCGGCGAAGATGTCCGTCCCCGGGTAGACGGAGTGGGTCGGGTGGTAGGCGACGTTGCTCGCCTTCACCGGGAAGACGTGCCTCGGTTTGGTCCGGGTCGGCGTGGGGGCCGTGGAGGTCGGGGCGGCGCTCGGCGACACCGTCGGCTGCGCTGCGGTGGTCGGCAGGCTCGGCGACTGCCAGGAGCTGTCCGGGACGGCCGTCGGGCTGGTGGCCGGCGCGCACCCGGCGACCAGGGCCGGCATGAGCAGCAGCAGGATCGGATACGCCGAACGCGGACGGCGGCCGATCGATCGCGAGCGCATCCGGTCATCCTGGCAGACCAGTACGGTGGGGACGAACGCCGAACGCCTCGGTCGCGCTGCGTGACCTCGGCGCGTGCACGATCCGTGAAGGGAGCAGGGGCGATGAACGGCTGGCCCGCCGCACCCGGGGAGACCGCTCCGGGCCCTGGTCGTCCGGTGCCGCGCACCCCCTCCGGGCTCTTCCCGGGCGGGGTGCCGATGCGACCGGTCTGGCGGGAGCCGTACCCGGTGACCGGTGCCGGCGTCGCGTCCGGTGCCGTCACGGCCTTCGCCTGGCTGCTGCTGTTCGGCCTGCTCGGCCACGATGTGACCAGCTACGCGTGGTGGACGGTGATCGCCGGCGGGCTGGCCTGGCTGGCCGCCCTGGCGCTGGTCCGGTACGGCGACCGGGGCGTGGCGACCGGGGTGGCGATCGTCACCGCGGGTGGTTGGAGCATCGCCGCGGCGATCGTCGTGGTGCGCTGGGCACAGAGCGGGAACTGGCCGCTCTGGTGACCCTGGGTGCGGGTGCCGCTGCGCAGCGAACGCCCCTTGACGTACGCGCGGTGACGGTTCACGCTCGCGGTATGGCCTGGACCACCCCGCCGCGGCTCGACCCCGAGCGGAGCCGCCGCCGCCTGCAACTCCTCGCCGAGTTGGCCGGTGCCCGCGCGGTACGTCAGCGCGAGCGGCCGCAGCGGGTCAACACCGAGCGTCTGCGCCAGCTCATCGCCACCCGCCGGCGCGTCGCCGGCTGACCGACTTTCTCCAGGAACGGCCGGCCCTTCGGGGCGTTGACCGGTCGCCTGCCGACCCGACCGGTTAACGTGCACGCGTGACGAGTCGGCGAGCTGCCGAGGCCAATTTGGGGGGACCGTGTCGTACTTCGCTGCTGCCGTGGCGCGCGTCGAGGGCGGCTGGACCGCCGACGAGGTGAGCCTGCGGGGCGTCACCGATATCGAGGAGGTCGCGGACCGGCTGCGCGACGTCGAGCCGGACGCCGACCTGTCCCTGCTCTTCGTCGAGGCCGACGACACGTACCTGGTGATCCTGCGCCTGGACGAGGGCGAGGACCTGCGGATCTTCGGCTCCGACTCGGCGTACGCGGAGGAGTCCCAGCTCGGCGCGCTGCTGGTCGGCGACCTGAAGACCTCGGTCATCGGGCTGGAGGATGTCGAGGAGCCGCGCGCCGGGACCGGCGGTGACGAGGAGGCCGAGCAGCCGGCCGTGGACCCGGAGGCCGACCCGGTGGGCGACGCCGACATCCTCGCCGACCTGGGTATCTCGGCGCAGAAGCTGCTCGCCCTCTGCGGGCACGAAGGCATGATGCCGGCCGACGTGACCGCCGAGATCTGCCAGGTGCTGGGCTGCGCGGACGAGGTCGAGGAGCTGCGTGAGGTCTGATCCGGCCGGGCCGTGGACCGGCGGCGGCGAGCCGGCGGACGTCACCGATCCGGCACTGGAGACCGTACGCCCGGGGCAGCCGACCCCGGGCCGGCCGGGCCGGGTCGGACCCGGCGCGGACGAGGGGCTGGCCGACCCGGGCGGGGTGGGCCGCCGGCAGCGGCACGAGTTGTGGATGCGCCGGGCCCTGGAGATCGCGGTGACCGGCCCGGACACCGCTCCGCCGGCGGACGGCGACGCAACGGTCGAGGACGTGCCCGTGGGCGCGGTGCTCTACGGCCCGGACGGCGCCGAGTTGGCGATCGGGCGCAACGAGCGCGAGCTGACCGGGGACCCGACCGCGCACGCCGAGGTGCTGGCGCTGCGCCGGGCCGCCGAGCGGCTGGGGCGCTGGCGGCTGGAGGGCTGCACCCTGGTGGTGACCCTGGAGCCCTGCACGATGTGTGCCGGGGCGATCGCGCTGGCCCGGATCTCGACGGTGGTCTTCGGTGCCTGGGAGCCGAAGACGGGCGCCGTGGGCTCGCTCTGGGACGTGTTGCGCGACCGCCGCCTCACCCACCGCCCCGAGGTCTACGGCGGTGTCCTGGAGACGGAGAGCGCCGCCCTCCTCCGCGCCTTTTTCCGGTAAGGAAGGGCCCCCTTTTAGCGCCTCCGGTAGAGCAGGGGCCCCCGGTTAACAGCTCCGTCCCGGTATCGGGCGGAGGAGGGTGGCCGCGACCGCGCGGGCGGCGTCGGTCCACGGTGCCGGGCGCAGGGTCAGCGGGTCGAGGCGGACGATGGCCCGGGTGCCCTCCGCGTAGACCGTGTCGCCGTCGACCGAGCGGAACCGGAAGGCGTACTCGGCGCTGCTGGTGCCGAAGTGCTCCAGCCAGAAATGCACCGCGACCGGGCCGGTGGTGGCGATCGGGACGTGGTATCGGATGGTGAACTCGCGGACCGCGTGGAACACGTCGGGCGAGCTGTCGCGGCCCTGGAAGCCGTGCCCCCGGCTGGCCCAGTACGGCGTGAGCGCCCGTTCCAGCAGCACCGCGTACCGGGCGTTGTGCAGGATGCCGAGGGCGTCGAGGTCGTCGAAGTGCACCGTGACGTGCTCGACGTGACCGAACTCGACGACCGGCCGGTCGACGGTGGCGTGGCTCATGAGGGACCTTCCATCAGCAGGGTCGGGTCGGGGCACAGTGCCCGGAGGCGGTGCAGCAGGCCCTGGCGGGCGTGCCGGTAGGTGGCCTCCGGCTCCAGCAACCGGGACCGCATCGCCGCGCTGATCCCCAGCGCGTCGATCTCGTACGCCAGCTGTGGGACGTCCAGGTCGGCGGGGAGCTCCCCGAGGTCGACCGCCTCCTGGACGAGGCGTTCCAGCAGGTTGGTCCAGCGGCCGAACGCCTCGGCGAGACGGTCCCGGACCGGGCCGGGGCGCGCGTTGTACTCGAACTCGGTGTTGGCGAAGAAGCAGCCGCCCGGGAGCACCCGGGCGGCGTAGAAGTCGATACGGGCCTCGTGCAGCGCCCTGATCCGCCGGACGCCGCGCGGGGCGCGCAGGGCCGGCGCGACGATCCACTCCTGCCACTGCGCCACGGCCCGCTCGACGGTGGCGAGCTGGAGGGCCTCCTTGGACCGCCAGTGCGCGAAGAGGCCGGACTTGCTGACCCCGAGCCGGTCGGCGAGCTGGGCCAGCGAGAGCCCGTGCAGGCCCACCTCGGTGGCCAGCGACACGGCGGTGTCGAGCACCGCGGTGCGGGTGCGGTCGCCGCGGGCCACGCGGCCGTCGGACGTCATGCCGGCAGCGTAACCGAAAAAAGCACGACCGGTCGTATTAATTTCTGTGACGTGAAACGCCGACCGCCCCGGCACCGGACGGTGGCGGGGCGGTCGAGGGCTCGGACGGGTCAGGCGATGACGGTGTCGAGCGCGATCTCGACCATCTGGCCGAAGGTCTGCTCGCGCTCCTGCGACGTGGTCTTCTCGCCGGTCTTGATGTGGTCGCTGACCGTCAGGATGGTCAGCGCGCGGGCCTTGAACCGGGCGGCGATCGTGTAGAGCGCCGCCGACTCCATCTCCACCGCGAGCACGCCGTAGTCGGCGAGGGCGTCGTAGAGGTCCGGCCGATCGGTGTAGAAGGCGTCCGCCGCCAGGATCGGGCCGACGCGCATCGTGATGCCGCGCCGCTCGGCCACCTCGACCGAGGTACGCAGCAGCCCGAAGTCGGCCACCGGGGCGTAGTCGATCAGACCGTCGAACCGCATCCGGTTCATGTTCGAGTCGGTGGACGACCCGATCGCGGCGACCACGTCCCGCAACTGGAGGTCCTCGGTGAGGGCGCCGCAGGAGCCGACCCGGATCAGCGTCTTCACGCCGTACTCGTTGATCAGCTCGTGGGCGTAGATGGAGGCGGAGGGCATGCCCATGCCGGAGCCCTGGACGGAAACCTCGACGCCGTTCCAGCGGCCGGTGAAGCCCAGCATGCCGCGGACCGTCGTGTAGCAGCGGGCATCCTCGAGGTAGGTCTCCGCGATCCACTTGGCCCGCAGCGGGTCACCCGGCATCAGGACCCGCTCGGCGATCTCTCCCGGCTCAGCGCCGATGTGCGTACTCATGGCAAAGATCCTGCCAGGCCGGGCCCGGGGATACCGGTTCGGCGTCCAGGCCCGGGGTCCTGTACCCTACTCGGCGGTGGTGTGTCCGAGTGGCCTAAGGAGCACGCCTCGAAAGCGTGTGAGGGTTTACGCCCTCCGCGGGTTCAAATCCCGCCGCCACCGCCAACCGAAAAGCCCGGCTGATCATGTGATCAGCCGGGCTTTTCGCTTCAGGCGGCGGTCCGGGTCGTCAACGGAACCAGCTACTTCCGGTTTGCATCTTCAGCCCGCCCGTGCCGACCACTCGGTCGACGTCGATCATTGATCCACTCCTCTAGAGTGTGCTGACACACGCCCATATCGAACGGGGGGGGGGGTTCTCTTGCGGCGGAAAACTGCCAGTGTGTCCGTTCTCGCGATCCTGGGCGGGCTGGCACTCAGTGCCCCCGCGGAGGCGGCGGACCAGGTCCAGACGATCAGCCGGGAGGGCGTCGTCCTGCAGTACGACCGGGTGGTGAAGACGGGCTTCCTCCGTCCCCGCCCGGTGTTGGCGACCGGGACCACGCGTTCGGACTTCGACGGCGACGGCGTGGATGACCTCGCGGCCATGGGAGACCCGTTCAACTACACCCTGCCGAAGAATCCGACCGGCGTGGTGGCCGTGCGCTACTCCTCCGCGCCGCAGGTCGACTACTTCCTGGGTGTTCTGGACTCCGGCGGCGGCTGTAGCTGCTTCGGCACCGCGTTGGTGGCCGGCGACTTCAACGGCGACCGCTACGACGACCTGGCGATCGGTGACCAGGACGAGGTGGATCCGGGCAACGGGGCGCACGCCGGCGGGGTCTGGATCATCCCCGGCAGCAGCACGGGCCTGGTCGCCGGCTCGGCGCGCCATTTCAGCCAGAGCTCGCCCGGGGTGCCCGGTGACCCGGAGGAGTTCGACCGGTTCGGTGGGGCGCTCGCGGCCGGTGACATCAACGGGGATGGCCGCGACGACCTCGCGATCGGCGCGTACGGGGAGTCGATCGGCACCAAGAAGGGCGCGGGCTCGGTCAGCGTTCTCCTTGGCAGCGCGACCGGCCTGACGGCCACCGGTGCCGTCTTCTTCAGCCAGGACCAGTCGGCGGTGCCCGGTACGTCCGAGCCGAACGACCACTTCGGCTACACCCTGGCGATCGGGAAGGTCAACAGCGACCGGTACGCCGACCTGGTCATCGGCGCTCCCCACGAGGACGACGGCAGCTCCGTGAACGGCAGCGGCGTGGTCACCCTGATGTGGGGCTCGGCCACGGGGGTGTCCACCACCGGCGCCACGGCGGTGACCGGCGCGGCGCTGATCGGGGCGATGGACCAGGTCGACACCATTGCCTGGTATCTGGGTGAGGCGCTCGCCGTCGGTGACGTGAACGGTGACGGGCTGGGCGAGGTGATCGCCGGGACGCCCGGTGCCCAGACCCCGGGCATCAACGGTGGCCTGGTCGTGGTCTTCACCGGCCGCTCCGCCGGTCTGTCCAGCGGCGCCGTCCGGGTCATCACGCAACGCACCTCAGGGGTGCCAGGATCGCCGGAGGGCGGCGACCGCTTCGGGGCGGCGCTCGCGGTCGGCGACGTGACCGGCGACGGCAGGGCGGACGTGCTGGTCGGCGCGCCGGGCGAGCGGGTCGGGACGGCGCTGGAAGCCGGCTCGGTCACCCTGCTCAAGGGTTCCACCGCCGGACTGACCGGCAGCGGCGCCCAGGCGTTCTACCAGGGCCAGTCGGGCGTCCCGGGTTCGGCCGAGCGCGAGGACAAGTTCGGCGCCTCGGTCGCACTGCTCAACCTCGACCGCAGAGGCGGGCTGGACGCCGTCGTCGCGGCGCCCGGTGAGGAGGTGACCGGGGATGTCGCCGGCTACCCGTCCGGGTCGGTGACGCCGTTCTACGGTGCCCTCGGCGGGCTCGTGCCGCAGCCCACTACGTGGACCGGGTTGGGCATGCGCAGCGACCACGTCTGGCCCCAGCGGTACGGCCTGCGGATCGCCGGGCCGCAGAGCGGCGGCCCGCTGTACTGAGTCCGCCCTGACGTCGAAGCGCCCGGGTCCCTCCGGGCGCTTCGACGCTGCGGGGGTCAGCAGGGGCCGTAGCCCTCGTCGAAGAAGCGGCGGGCCCAGTCCGCGTACCCGGCGATCACCTTGCGCACCGTCGTCCCGTCGTGCAGGAAGAGGTACGCCCGGTCGCCGTCGCGGGCGAGCAGCCCGTCGAACCGGTACGCCCCCTGTGGCGCGGCCAGGTCGACCGCCGCCGGGTAGGCGGCCCGGACCTCGTCGACCGGGTTACCGACGCTGATCCCCTCGGGCGTACTCATCGGGTCGTCCAGCCAGAGGAGCACGAGGCGGTCGTCGACGAAGACCGGGCTGACCGACCCGTGCCCGGCCAACGTCGGCCCACAGGCGTCCACCTCCGTACGCAGCACCCCGCGCCGGGTCAGTTCCTTCTCGGTGGCGCCGAACTCGGCGTTGCGCAGCCCGTCCAGGCCGACCACCTCGGCGGCGCCGACCGGTCGGGCCGGTACGTCCGGCCCCTGTGGACGGACGCCGCTACCGGCGATCGAGGCAGCTGCCGTGAGTGCGGCGATGAAGCCGAATTGTCGCAGTTTCATGCAATCCCCCAGTCCCCAACGGGACCGGGGCGAAGAGGTTGCTGGTCCGGGTCGGATTGCCGCAGTTCCCACTCCTCGGCAAGCTCGTCCCAGTAGTCGGCGGAGAGGCCGCGCCGGCCGTGCGCCAGCCAGCCGGCGGTGCCGCACTCCAGGTGCAGGCCCAGTTCAGCGAACGGGTCGATCCACGGGCCGGGCTCGGCGCCCAGCCGGGCCAGCGCCGCATTGATCGGCCACTCGGAGCGCGGCCGGTCCAGCGTGCGGTCGAAGCACGGCCCCCAGCTCACCTCGCCGTCCTGCCAGACCACCGCCGCCTGGTGGCCCAGACCACCGGCGAACTCCGCCTCCAGGTAGGCCACCGGACCCTGCCGCGACCAGCGGGCCAGCACCTGCGAGAACTCCAGCTCGGCTGCCGGCCGTGATTCGGCCTCGGCGCCGCTGGGCGGCGCTCCGGACCGAATGAAGGCCGGCCTCTGGCCGCGCCGCGACCTGGAGCCGTTGCCGGTCAGGGCCGGCCCGAGGACGAGCTGGAAGGGCTGCGCCGCCGACGGCTCATCGGTGGCGAAGTCCGGCAGGTCGCCGGTCAACTCCTCGACCAGTTGCGGGGTGACCGGCAGCAGCGCGAAGTCCTGGCGGAGCGCGGCGAGCACCGCGTGGTCCAGGTCGACGGTCTGCTCGCGGAGCAGTTCGACGTCGGCCACGACCGCGCTGAGCTGGTAACTCATCCGATCCTCTCGGCGTACACGGGCGGTCGACGGAACAGATTAGCTTATTGCCCTCTATCGATACCTTATGGCTTTTTGAGCGGTCGCTCCTAGCTTGAGCTCGCCTGAGTAGGCGGGTCCGTCGACCGTTTCGCGGCGATGACCAGCCGCATGGATCTGGATACCCGGCGAGCTCTCGCTGAAGCGGGACGGAAGGGACGAGCCCATGGTTTCCCGGAGAAGACTGATCGAGTTGGGCGGACTGGCGGCCGGCGGTGCTCTGCTGGTCTCCTCATCCGGCACCGCGACCTCCGCCGCACCATCCACTCATCATGACCACGTGATTCCCGGGCATCGCCATGATCTCCCCTTCGTGGGTAGCGCGGTGGCGGCGACCCCGTTCAGCGTGGAGATGCCCCTGCCCTCGACGATCGCGCCAACGAAATCGGACAGCGACACCGACTACTACTACCTCCACATGCGCCGAACCACTGCGGAGATCATTCCGGGGCTGACGACACCGGTGCTGGGCTTCAACGGCTCGTTCATCGGTCCCACGATCCGGGCCCGCACCGGGCGCACTGCCGTCGTGGTGCAGACCAACATGCTGGACGAGCCGACCGCGGTGCACCTGCATGGCGCCCATGCGCCCGCGGCGAGTGACGGTCACCCGATGGACCTGATCCAGCCGGGCAGTCAGAAGACCTACATCTATCCCAACCGGCAGCGCGGGGCGACGCTGTGGTACCACGACCACGCACACCACATGGAGGCGGAGCACGTCTACCGGGGACTGGCGGGGCTCTACCTGCTTGAGGATCCCGCGGAGGCCCAGCTCGGCCTGCCGAACGGCCAGTTCGACGTGCCCATCATGCTGCGGGACGCCCAGTTCGCCGCGGACGGATCGATGATCTGGACCTTGGGCGACTTCCAGAACCGCAACACGGTGCTGGTCAACGGGCGGCCACAGCCATATCTGCGGGTGGCCGCGCGCAAGTACCGGCTACGGCTGGTCAACGCCTCGAACCTGCGGGCGTACCAGCTTCGGCTCGGCAACGGCGAGGAAGTGGTCCAGATCGCCTCGGACGGTGGCCTGCTCCCGGCCCCGTACCGCACCGACACCATCCCGCTGTGGCCCGGGGAGCGGGTCGAGGTGGTCGTCGACTTCTCCAAGTTCCCGATCGGTACGCAGCTGGTGCTGGAGAACACCTACGGCGACCAGGACTCCAACCGGTCGCTGATGCGGTTCGACGTGACCTGGTCGGCGACGGACGACTCCACGGTGCCCGCGCAACTGGCCCCGGCCCCCGAGCTCCCGCCGGCGACCTACTACCGCACGATCAGCCTCGGGCTGAACCCGGCGACCTTCCAGTTTCAGATCGACGGTAAGTCGTTCGATCCGAACCGCGTCGACGCCTATGTTCGCCGCGGGGCCACCGAGATCTGGCAGGTGACCAACCTCGACACCGCGTTCGGCATCCCGCACGACTTCCATATCCACCTCGTGCAGTTCAAGGTGCTCGACCGGAACGGTGCGCCGCCCGGGCCGGGCGAGTCCGGTTGGAAGGACACCGTCGTCGTCAACCCCGGCGAGACGGTTCGGCTCCAGGCCACCTTCGCCGACTACAAGGGTAGGTTCGTGTACCACTGCCACCTGATCGACCACTCGTCCGAGGGAATGATGGCCCAGATGGAGGTTCTCTGACGACGCGCCACCAGGCTGCGGCCCGCCGGGACATCGCCCAGCATTTCGGCGGACCGCTCTGCGTCTCCCGCCGTGCCGGCCGGCGACGGGCCGTCGGCAGAACCACCCGAATGGGGCAAGTGAGAGCAGAGTGGCTGTAGCGACGACGGAAGGGCCGGTCCCCTGATGGGGGACGGCCCTTCCGTTTGTGCTGCTCAAGAGAGCGGAGGATACGAGATTCGAACTCGTGAGGGTGTGAACCCAACACGCTTTCCAAGTCTGCCCGATGCGGTTCGTGTCCGGTCCACAGCGTTCGTGCCGCAGGTGTGGACGAGTGGGTGGACCCTGGTGATTGCCGGCGGCCGGTCGTGAACGAGCCGGGAACTGAGACGACCCCAGCTGGGACGATGGAGCCCGACGAAGAAGGTCGGCGACGGGTGACGATCGAGGGGCACCGAGCGGTCGACGGACGAGGAGTTCGCTCGCCTGCGGCACGTCCATTCCGGCGACCTGCTCGCCCGAGTTACGCCGTCCGAGGACCAGGTCGAGACCGTAGACACGGATACTCGGCCGGAGGAGCCGCGGCAGCCTCCATTGTGCCGGGAGCGGGGGGCGTAGGAGCTGCAGCGAGCACGAACCGCGGAGAGGAACGACCCCCGTCCGGGGAACCGAGTTCATGGTATCGACGAGTGAGGTTCCGGGTGGAGCAGCGGGGGCGCGCGCCTGTTGCTTGCCGTTCCTTACCAGCCATCCACACCGTGGAGGCTCTCGCTCCCTCCTTGCTCTTTCTCCAGCCTGGCAGGCGGCACAGCTTCTGGGGCCTGTAGGCCAGGAGGTGTCAGCGGTGCCGCCGCAGGGGTCAGAGCTGCATTGAGAGGTCAGCCATCAGGGCCGCGCAGCAATTAGCCAGCGCGTCTGTGTGTCCGTGGCCGCTCTGCTGGTACCGCCGGCATCCTGCGCTACAAGCTCTGTCCCTCTGTAGGAGTACCTCCTTGAGTTGAGTGGTCTAGCGTACGTCCAAGGGAGACACTCACCAGATGTCGAAGGGTCCACGAATGCAGCCGGATCAACTTGAGCGCGCTGTCGCTGAGCTGTTTAGGCTCAACAACTACGAGGTTTCAGGGCCGCTTCACGTCAACGATGCAAGCGTTGACCTGCGGGCGGTTCCTCTCGGGGATCCATTTGCCAAGCCGATATTCATCGAGGTTACAGTCGAGTATGTTGACAACACCAAATACGGCAAGGACTTAACGAAGTACGTAGCGTGCAAAGAGCGATATCCGGGATGCGTCTTCCTGATCGTCTCGCTTGAGGGTTTCACGCAGTCAGTGAAGGGCCGGGCGCCTGCAGACATCGAGCTACTGACCTACGCCGAACTTGCGGCCAAATTTGAAAAGTTTCTGCCCTATCAAAGAGCCGTTCTGGATGAGGGTAGCTTAGCCGACGAGCTCAAGAAGCTGGCTGACGTTTATGAACATCCTCAATTCGAGCAAGACGGAAGACTTACCGAGGCCCTGGTGGAGTTGGATAACTGGGCTTCTAACACCTCGGTTAGCGCTGGATGGTTAATCGTGGTGGGTGAGTATGGCACAGGTAAGACCGCTCTAAGTCAGATGATGCTGAGGCGGCTCATGGCGATGAATCGAGCGGATCCCTCCGCACCGATACCGGTCAGGATTGAGCTCAGAGACTTTACAAAGCAGTTCGACGTTTCGTCTCTTCTTCACAAGTTCCTAGATGACAATGGCCTGGGACATGTGCCGATTCACTACTTCTCCTCGCTCATCTCGAAGGGGCGAATCTTCCTTATCCTCGACGGATATGACGAGATGGCCCAATACATGCATCTTCTTGAGAGGCGTGTTTGTCTCGAGGCGTTGGCACGCCTCGGTCGTGATGGAGCGAAGGGCATCCTGACTTCTCGGCCTAACTACTTCTCAGAGGCCGAGGAACTTCACGTACTCGAGACACTCTATAGCTCACTGTCCGAAGCCGGCATCTCAGCTGTCGAGGACTATACAGCGGAGGCGGCACTTGACGCGCTGTTTCAACGCCAATTTTTAGAGCGCAATGAGCGTAGGCTGCAGGACCTCGACGAAGAACAGACAGAGGCGCTCGTCCGGCGAAAGTTGGGCTCTGATGAGGAGAGGGTATCGATTGTCCTTGGCCTTCTACGCAAGGTCTCGCGGCCGACCGACGATGGGATACGGGCCCTAGGTGGCAAGCCAGTCATCATCAGTTACCTGGTAGAGTTGGCAGACTTGTTAGCCAATAGGGACACTGCTGGGCGCGACGCGTCAATTACAGAGTTCGGCTGCTTCCGTCTGATCGTAGATCAGCTCATGATTCGGGACCGTCGCCGCTCGCCAGCTATGCCAGTGGAGTCACGGCGGCTATTCCTGCAGCGCATGGCGATGAGGCTGAGCCAGGCAGATTTGGCAATGTATGAGGAGAAAGACTTCATGCGGCTCATCTCCGAGGTCTTTAAGAATCGCATTGATCGCCTCCCGCCATCTGAGCGTGAGGGTGAACGGCAGACCATCTACGCTGACTTGCGGTCATCTGCCACACTCACTCGCGTCTCGGTCGGCGGCAAGGAAGGCTGGCGGTTCTCCCATAACTCCTTGCGCGAGTTCTTGGTCGTCGAATACCTGCTCCACTGCCTCAGCGAGCGGAAGGAACCGGTTATCTGATGCGAATTACAGACACCATGTATGCTTTCCTAAGCGGCGAGTCGGAGAGGCTGAAGGTTGATGCTTCAGCCCAGCTAGCGGCACAATGGGGCCTCTTTGATCCGGGGGCACTGGCACCCACTTTGGCCCTGCTCTGGTCGGCTCGCTATACAGACTGGACAGGTACGCCGGATCAACTACTGGCCGAATTGATCGGCCCCCACGGCGTTCTAGATCACTGTCGTTTCGAACGTTGGCAAGTTGCCAACGGCGTAGAAGGAGCAATGGCAAGGTCTTTTCGCGCAGCCGTGCTAGTGGAATGCAACTTCGTCGGAATGGATCTGCGCGGTTCTCGCTTTGACGGCGCGTGGCTGGAGAGCATTGATTTCTCGTCGGCAGATCTGCGTGATGTCGACTTCACTGGCGCGAGTCTGCTGGACGTCGACCTCACCGATGCCAGCCTTGCCGGCGCGAATTTCCGGAACGCCGAAGAGGGATTGTACGTGAAGGAATCGGGCCGTGAGTTCACCGGAAGCCGAGCAATGGGGCTACTGCAGTATCGTGGAGCCTACACGCCGGAAGTCCCGAACATCTTTGTCGCAATGGCTCATCCTCATTATGAAATTGCGAGAAAAATAGCACGGCGACTCTCAGAGGGAGGCCAGAGTCAACTCCTTGGGTTGACCCAGAGGGGCGTCTCACAAAAGGAGCCGGCGGCGGCGCAGCGATTCGTCGATCTTCTAGTTTCCGTTGGTTTTGCCTCGTACGATCGCAGTGGAGCCTCACGAACCCTGGAGCCCACCGTTGCGGGCAGGCTACCTCTGCGGCAGCTCTCTGAAGAAACCAATCTTGATAATGCATTCCGTGCGTACTTCGGTCTCAGCAAGCTTGCCATCGGTACTAGTTGAGGAGCGGAGCGTCGCTATCTCACACGAGGATAGACTTGACCGCGGCGGGGGTGACGATGGCATCCATGACCGTGTGATTTTCGCACCGACAGCAAGGCCCTCGAGACATCGGCACCGCAGACGTCTTGCGCCACGAGCTGGCAGGCGTGACATCTCGTTTACAAGCTCTGTGCAGCAGGTCCGCCCATGTCCGGGAACGGTCGCCAGCTCGGAGTTGCGTTCGTCTCCACGCTCGCTGATACGCCCCTGTCCGGCGGCGTTGCTGTCAGCGTTGCTGTCGACAGCGTTCCCGGCGCTACCTGTGGCCGGACCAAACCGAAAGGGAAGCACTGGGAGCTATGACGGTCGAGTCTCGGACTCGGACTCGGCCATCGCCCGGTCGAATCCGAACACGACCTCCTCGTTACCCGCCTCATCGCGGGCAAGCCGTGCGAGGGCTACTCGCTCGCCGGCCATGCGTCTCAATGCAGCCTGATAGGCCTCAGCTTGATCATCAGACGGTGCCTCACCGCGGACTACGCGGGTAAAGCGGCTGCGGCTTTGATCAAAGGCAGTGGCGGCCGCAAGAAGAGGTCGCGTCCGCGCGAGTGGTGTAAGAGACGGCCATCGCGGGA
>NZ_JAPDPH010000117.1 GCF_026013475.1 Micromonospora yasonensis
TGGGCGTCGTCGAGCCGGCCGGCGCCGGCGAGGGCGGCCACGTACCAGAAGGTGCACATGTTGAAGGTGCCCTCGTCGCCGGGCAGCCCGTCCGGCGCGGTGGCCGGGTCGTACCGGTGGACCAGGCTGTCGGAGACCAGATCCTCCTCGATGGCCTCCAGGGTCGACCGCCACAGCGGATCGCTGGGGGTGACGAAGCCGACCGCCGGCATGATGAGCAGCGCCGCGTCGAGGACCGGCTCACCGTAGCTCTGCACGAAGGAGCGGCGGCCCAGGTGGTAGCCGCGTTCCATGATCTGGTTGTAGATCGTGTCGCGCTGCTGGACCCAGCGGTCGACGTCCGCGGGCCGGCCGTGGCGACGGGCGAGGCGGATCGCCCGGTCGAGGGCGACCCAGGACATCAGCCGCCCGTACGTGTAGTTGCGGGGATGGTGGCGGCTCTCCCAGATGCCCGCGTCGGGCTGGTCCCAGTTGCGGCAGAGCCAGTCGACGAGTTTGACGGTGCTGCGCCAGACCTGGTGCGACGGCTGGATGCCCTGCTCGTCGGCGAGGTGCATCGCGTACAGGGCCTCGCCGTGGATGTCGAGCTGCAACTGCTCGGCCGCGCCGTTGCCGATCCGGACCGGCCCGGAGCCGCGGTAGCCCTCGAAGTGGTCGATGATCTCCTCGTGCAGGTCGGACGAGCCGTCCACCCGGTACATGATCTTCAGGGGTGCGGCGTTGTCGCCGGCCTCGCGGACGCGTTCGTCGAGCCACTCCACGTACCGGCTGGCCTCGTCGGTGAAGCCGAGTCCGAGCAGGGCGTGCACCGAGAACGACGTGTCCCGGATCCAGGTGTAGCGGTAGTCCCAGTTGCGGGTGCCGCCGATCTGCTCCGGCAGCGCGGCGGTCGGGGCGGCGATCATGGCGCCGGTCGGGGCGTACGTCATGAGCTTGAGGGTGATGGCGGAGCGTTCCACCATCTCCCGCCAGCGCCCGCCGTACCGGGAGCGTTCGAGCCAGTGGCGCCAGTAGTCGATGGTGTGCTCGAAGATCGCCGCGACCTCCTCGGCGGCGATGATGCGGGGCGGCCGGACGGAGGCGGTCTCCAGGACGACGCCGCCGGTCTCGCCCTCCTGCAGCGTGACCCGGCCGACGAGGTCGTGGCCGTCGTTGCCGACGTCGCGTTCGCGGAGCAGCCGCGGGACCGGGCGGACCGGATTGAGCGTCAGGCTCAGCGACGGGCTGCGGAAGACGTACCCCTCGGGGTGCACTTCCAGGTCGTGGCGGTCCCGGCCGTAGTTGAACCGGGGGCGGCACTCCAGCTTGAAGTGCATGGTGCCCCGGATCATGCGGACCATCCGCACCAGGCGGTGCTGCTCGGTGGGCCGCTCACCGGCGATCGGCATGTAGTCGATGATCTCCGCGACCCCGTCGGCGCTGATGAACCGGGTGATCAGGATCGGCGTGTCGGGCTGGTAGAGCTGTTTGGTGACGTACCGGACGCCGTCGGGGGCGATCCGGAAGTAGCCGCCCCGGTTCCGGTCGAGCAGGGCCGCGAAGATGCTCGGCGAGTCGAAGCGCGGCGCGCAGAACCAGTCGACGGTGCCGTCACAGGTCACCAGGGCGGCCGTCTGGAGGTCACCGATGAGCCCGTGGTCCTCGATGGCGGGGTACTTGTCCACGCCGCCCTCCCCACGTCGCCTGCCTCCGATCGGACGGTAGACGGACCGGGTACGCGCCGAGCGCCGGAACGGCGAGGGTCACCCCGTCGGGGACGGCTGTCAGTCGTCGATCTCGATCACGTCGGCCGGCGTCCGCCGGGGAGCGGCCGGCAGCTCGTCGGCCGGCCCCCAGCCCGCCCGGACCACCAGGTAGGGCTCACCCAGCCCGGCGAGCAGGTCGCGCATCATCCGGCGCGGCCAGGCCAGCTCGATGGCGTCGCTGAGCGGCGCGG
Source organism: Micromonospora yasonensis (assembly GCF_026013475.1). Taxonomy (GTDB): domain Bacteria; phylum Actinomycetota; class Actinomycetes; order Mycobacteriales; family Micromonosporaceae; genus Micromonospora; species Micromonospora yasonensis. The sequence goes on from NZ_JAPDPH010000117.1 coordinate 1,937, forward strand.
TGGCCAGCCCCTCGGCGGTCGCGGTGAGCAGCAGCGCCGACAGCGCCTCGCCGGCACGAAGCCAGGCCGCCGGGTCGTCTCGCTCGCCGAAGAGGATCACGTACGCGGCGCCCCGGTCGAAGTCGGCGCCGGCGCTGAGCCCGGCCGCGCCGCCCGGCGCGTAGTCGCGCAGCGGCACCCGGCGGGGCGTGGGCCGCACGGCGGTGGCGGTGGGCACGCCGTCGCCGCTGCTCTCCGGCCGGTCGGTCCACCGGCGCAGCTCTTCCCGGTACGCGGGGTCGGCCAGCTCGGCGTCGGCGGCGCGGGCGGTGGCGACGGCCAGCATCGGCATCTGGTCGAGCCGGACCACGTGCAGGGACGTGTCCTCCGCCTCGACGGCGGCGCGCAGCCGGGACAGCAGCGGGTCCGGCACCGGCCGGTCCCCGTACGCGCGCCGGTCGGTGCGGCGGCGGGGGATGGCGTCCACCAGCCGGCCGGCGGCGACGTCCAGGTCGGCCGGGCCGGTGGTCCGCAGCCGGGCCAGCAGCGCCGGGTCGGCCGGGTCGGGGAACCGGGCGATGGTGACGGCCCAGCCGGCGGCGGCCAGCGACACCCGGGCGTGGTGCAGGGCGGTGCCGCAGCTCAGGGTGAGCAGCCGCCCGTCCGGGTCGGTGGTGGCGAGCCGCCGGTCCGGGTCCGCCCGCAGTTCGAGCACATCGGGGGTGACCCGCCAGCGCCAGGGCTGGGTGTTGAACACGGACGGGGCGTGCAGCGACTGGCGGGCCGCCGCCTCCAGCACCCGTACCGTGGCGGTCTGCTCCGGCCGGGCCGATGGCTGGGTCATGGTGGCACCTCCTCCGTTGCTGCTCCCCCGTCGATCCTGCCCGGCCGGCGCGGTGCGAGACAGGGCCGGAGGACCCGGGGCGCCGGGGCCGCTGGGCCCCAGCCGCGGGCGGCGGCGTTCGGCTGAGTGTTAGGAGGGGGCCCCTTTACCTCGTTTTCCGTTAACAGGGGGCCCCTCCTTACACCGCCGCCGGCGGGGTGGGTGGGAGGGCGAGGGCGAGGGTGAGCGCCAGGACGGTGGCCGGGTCGTGCAGCCGGTCGCCGTACAGGTCGCGCAGCTTGCCCATCCGGTAGCGGACGGTCTGCGGGTGCACGAACAGGTCCGCGGCCACGTCCTCGCGGCGGCCCTGGTGCAGCAGCCAGGAGCGCAGCGTCTCGGCGAGGCGGTGGGCGGTGGCCGGGGGCAGCGCGGCCAGCGGGCGCAGCGCCTGGGCGCGCAGGTCGGCCAGCCCTTCCGGGTCCAGGCTGAGCAGCAGTTCGGCGAGGTGCTCCTCGGTGTCGACCGGCGCGGCGTCCGGCGTGCCGAGGCCGAGCGCGAGGGCCCGGGTGGCCCGCTGGTACGACGCGGCGACCCGGTGCCACGGCCGGGCCGGCCCGAGCACCGCCCGGTGCCCGTGCAGCAGCCGGGCGAGCTGCCGGCGCCGTCCGCCGTGCATGTCGGGCACCAGCAGGACGGCCCGTTCCTCGGCCGGGTCCATGCCGGGTAGGTCCTCGCCGCTCTCCAGGGTGTGCGCGCCGAGCAGGGCGAGCACCGCGCGCAGGTTCCGCCGGGGGAGCAGGACGACGGTGAGCGTCTGCGGCAGCGGCCAGTCCGCCCGTTCGGCGCTGCGGCGCAGGATCTCCTCCGGCTCCCCGGCGAGCAGTTGCTGGGTGAGGCGTTCCAGGTAGCGCTGGCGTACCCGGTCGGCGCTGGCCAACTCGTCGGCGTGCCCGGCCACGCTGGCCGCGGACAGCTCGTCGATGTACGCGAACATCAGCTCGGCGAACTCGGCGACCGTTTCGGCGGCCAGCCCGCTACGCACCGTGGTGGTGGACACCTCCCGCCACGCCACCCGGGCCCCCACCCGGTACGCGGCCAGCAACGCGTCCATGCTGCGCCCGGAGCGGGCCTCCCCGCTGCCCAGCGCGTACGCGGCCTCCAGGGCGGGAGCCAGCGGGGTGCTCGGGTCGGCGGACTGCGTCCCCTCGATGAGCTGCAGGAACGTGCCCAGCGCGATGCGTACCGCTTTCTCGATCTTCTCCCGCATGGTGCCGGTGAGGGCACCGGAGTAGTCGGGCACCTCGGCGATGATCGCGCTGACCGTCCGCTCGGCCACCAGGGGCAGCCGGTCGCGCAGCAGGGCCGCCACCTGCCCGTCGAGTTCGAGACGTGCGGTGCGGTGATTCGTCCCGAACTCGTCCGACATCCGTTGTTCTCCCCGAACAAAAACCAGCGGCTGATTCACCTTTGCCGGTCAAGATGTTATGCGATCACGCGGCCACCCTGGTCATATGACCACAACTGCCCCGGGCCGCCCGCAGCAGGTCACCTTCCGGAACCGGCTCCTGCGGCTGGCCGGCATGGTCACCACCCCGTTGCTGCCCCAGGACTACCTGGACCTGATCGCGCCGCTGCGCTCCGGCGTCGCGCTGCGTGGCCGGATCGTCGCGGTGCAGCCGGAGACCCGGGACGCGGCGACCGTGGTGATCCAGCCCGGGCGCGGCTGGAACGGGCACCTGCCCGGGCAGTACGTGCGCCTCGGCGTGGACGTGGACGGGGTCCGGCAGTGGCGGGCGTACTCGGTCACCTCGGTGCCGGGCCGCGCGGACGGCCGGATCAGCGTGACGGTCAAGGCGATCCCGGACGGCAAGGTCAGCAACCACCTCGTCCGCCGGATCCGGCCCGGCACGATCGTCCAGCTCGACCAGGCGCAGGGCGACTTCACGCTCCCCGCGGCGACCCCCGAGCGGGTCCTCTTCCTCACCGCCGGCAGCGGCATCACCCCGGTCATGGGGATGCTCCGCGCCGGCCTGGCCGACCGCGCCGACGTGGTGCTGGTGCACTCCGCACCCACCCGGGACGACGTCATCTTCGGCGCTGAGCTGCGCGAACTCGCCGCGGCGGGCGCGCTGCGGCTGGTCGAGCGGCACACCGACACCGACGGGCTGCTCGGCGTGCACGAGCTGGACGACCTGGTGCCCGACCACACCGACCGGGAGACCTGGGCGTGCGGGCCGGTCGGCCTGCTCGACGCGGTGGAGGAGCACTGGACGTCGCGGGGTGTGCCGGACCGGCTGCACACCGAGCGGTTCCGGCCGACCGTGATCTCCCCGGGCGAGGGCGGCACCGTGACCTTCGCCCGGGCCGGGGTGACCGTCGAGGCCGACGGGGCCACCCCGCTCCTCGACGCCGGCGAGGCCGCCGGGGTGCTCATGCCGTCCGGCTGCCGGATGGGTATCTGCTTCGGCTGCGTGGTCCCGCTGCGCCAGGGCGCGGTACGGGACCTGCGAAACGGGGATCTCACCACCGCCGTCCCGGGGGACGGGGTGCTCATCCAGACCTGCGTGTCGGCGGCCGCCGGTACCTGCGACATCGAACTCTGACGGGAGCCACCGACGTGACCGTGATCCAGAAGAAGGCCGACAACCCGATTGCCCACCTCAGCGCCGAGGACATCGAGATCATCGGCAAGGAGCTGGACGCGATTCGGGACCGGGTGCTGGCCGACCGGGGTGAGCGGGACGCCCGCTACATCCGCAAGGTCATCAAGACCCAGCGGACGCTGGAGATCAGCAGCCGGGCGGTGCTGCTCTTCTCGCTGTTCCCGCCGGCCTGGATCGTCGGCACGGCCGGCCTCGCGGTCGCCAAGATCCTGGACAACATGGAGATCGGCCACAACGTCCTGCACGGGCAGTGGGACTGGATGCGCGACCCGAAGATTCACTCCACCACCTGGGACTGGGACCACGTCTCCCCGGCCGAGCAGTGGAAGCAGTCGCACAACGAGCTGCACCACCGGTTCACCAACGTGGTCGGCAAGGACAACGACCTCGGGTACGGGATCATGCGGGTCGACGAGGACCAGCCGTGGCGCCCGATGCACCTGGGCCAGCCGCTGTGGAACCTCATCAACGCCTGCTTCTTCGAGTACGGCATCGCCGCGTACGACCTGGAGCTGGGGGACCACCTGAAGGACGGCCGGCACAAGGACCCGGCGTTCCGGGCCCGCGCGAAGGCGGTCGGCCGCAAGATCCGCCGCCAGGTGCTCAAGGACTACGTGCTGCACCCGCTGCTGTCCGGCCCGTCCTTCCTCACCACCCTGGCAGCCACCTTCACCGCGAACCTGATCCGCAACGTGTGGAGCCACTCGGTGATCATGTGCGGGCACTTCCCGAGCGGGGTGGAGACCTTCGAGAAGACCTCCATCGAGGGCGAGACCAAGGGCGAGTGGTACCTGCGCCAGATGCTCGGCTCGGCCAACATCAGCGGCAGCCGGCTGCTGCACATCATGGCCGGCAACCTGTCGCACCAGATCGAGCACCACCTCTTCCCCGACCTGCCGAGCAGCCGCTACCGCGAGATCGCCCCGCAGGTCCGCGCGCTGTTTGACCGGTACGGGCTGAAGTACACCACCGGCCCGCTGCCGAAGCAGGTCGCCTCCGCCTGGTGGAAGGTGATCCGGCTGTCGCTGCCGAACCGGCGGAGCGAGGTGCAGGAGACCATCGCGCCCGCGCCCCTGGTCTCCACCACCACGGCCTGATACTCACTGACTCCGGATCTTGGACAGTTCCCGCTCAGGAGGCGGAAACTGTCCAAGATCGCGAGCAGCCGCGCAGCTGTCAGGGGTTGATGAAGTTGCGCACCTGGCCGTAGATGGTCGCGTCGTTCTGCAGGTTGGTGTGGAAGACGCAGGCCGTCCGGGTGTTGGTGGCGCCGGAGAGGATCGTGCTGTCCACCGGGTTGATCACGCCGTCGCAGGGGGAGCGCCAGGTGCCGTAGACGAAGGCGCCCGGCGTCTCGTCGCCCGTGTTGAGGGTGGCGAGGAAGGTCGAGCCGATCCGCATCTCCACGCAGGCGGTGCTGGTGCAGGTGTTCGCCGAGCTGGTGCCGTGGTTCGGGCCGCCGAGGGAGACCCAGCGGTCCACCTTGCCGGTGCTGGCCAGGTTCTTCAGGTAGTAGCGCGAGGAGAGCCCGCCCATCGAGTGGGTGATGATGTCGACCTTCGTCGCGCCGGTCGTCGCGAGCAGGTTGTCGACCTCCTGGCTGACCTGCTGGGCGGTGGTCGCGTTGGACTGGCTGGTGTTGTACGAGAAGGCCCGCAGGTAGCTCGACGGCCAGCCGTCGGCCTGGAAGCGGCTGACCATCGTGTTCCAGGTGGAGGCGCTGCTGTTCCAGCCGTGCACGAACAGGATCGGGTCGCTGGACGGCGTCCAGACGGCCGCGTGGGCGGGGGAGGGCAGCCCGACCAGGGCCGCCGCGGCGACCGTGAGGGCGAGCAGCCAGCGCGACATCAGCGATTTCACGGGGGTGGGTCCTTCCGGGGTGACGCGCCGTTCGAGGGTGCCGGAATGTTACCGGTGAGTTGCCTTCATATGTCAATACATCGATGCGGCCACCCGCTGTTCACGCGCCGTTGTGCGGATCCGGACTTCCGCAAGATCGACTGCGTCGGTAATGATAGACGCATCCCTATGCGGTCCGGGATCCGTCCCGGCCCGTCCGTCCCGTCCGGGCGAACACCCCCAGCGCCCGGGCGTCCCGCCTGGAGGCACCATGCGTCGAAATCTGCCGGCCGGTCTCGCGGTCGGCGTCCTCGCGGCGACACTCCTCGCCGCACCGGCCGCGGCGGCGTCCCCCGACGTCCTGGTCAGCGAGATCTACGGTGGCGGCGGCAACAGCGGCGCCACCTACCAGAACGACTTCGTCGAGCTCTACAACCGCTCCACCGCCGCCGTCAGCCTCACCGGTTGGAGCGTCCAGTACGCCTCCGCCGCCGGCAGCACCTGGTCGGTCACCGCGCTCTCCGGGTCCATCCCGTCCGGCGGCTACTACCTGGTCAAGCTCGCCTCCGGCGGCGCCACCGGGGCCGCCCTGCCCACCGCCGACGCGACCGGCACCACCAACCTCTCCGCCACCACCGGCAAGATCGCGCTGCGGACCACCACCACCAAGCTGACCTGCTCCACCGGTTGCGCCTTCGCGGCCGGCAACCGGGACTTCGTCGGCTACGGTTCCTCGGCCAGCGACGCCGAGGGCACCCGTGCCCCGGGCGGCTCCAACACGTCCTCGGTGGCCCGGACCAACCCGGCGGTCGACAGCGACAACAACGCCACCGACTTCGCCGCCGGCCCGCCCACCCCGGCCAACTCCGCCGGTGGCGGCGGGGGTGGCGGTGGCGACACCTGCCCGACCGGCACCCGGATCCGCGACATCCAGGGCCTCGGCCACCTCGCCGCGCTCACCGGCACCCGTACCACCCGGGGCATCGTGACCGCGAAGTCCACCGCCGGCTTCTGGATCCAGGACCCCTGCCCGGACACCTCCGACGCCACCTCCGAGGGTCTCTACGTCTCCACCTCCGGCGCGCCGACCGTCAACGTCGGCGACGACGTGTCGGTGACCGGCAGCGTCAGCGAGGTACGCCCCGGCAACGCGGCCAACAACCTGACCGTCACCACCATGGCGTACGCCAGCAAGAGCACCCTCGGCACCGGCAAGGCGCTGCCCGCCGCGACCGTGGTCGGCACCGGCGGCCGAGTCCCGCCGGGGGCGGTGATCGAGGACGACGCCACCGGCAACGTGGAGACCTCCGGCGTCTTCGACCCGGCCACCGACGGCCTTGACTTCTGGGAGTCCCTGGAGGGCATGCGGGTGCAGATCGCCGGCGCCGCCGTGGTCGGCCCGACCAACAAGTACGGTGAGTTCCCGGTCGTGCCGGCCGGCTCCGGCGTACGCAGCACCCGGGGCGGCATCGTCACCCAGGCCGGCGACTTCAACCCGGAGCGGGTGATGGTCGGCGACACCCTCGCCACCGCCCCCACCGTCACCGTCGGGGACACCTTCGGCGCGGCCCTGACCGGGGTGCTCAGCTACGACTTCGGCAACTACTTCCTGCAGCCCTCGTCGTTCCCGGCCGTCGTTCCCGGCGGGCTGACCGCCGAGACCACCACCGCCGCCGGCACCGGCCAGCTCGCGGTGGCCACGTTCAACGTGGAGAACCTCGACCCGACCGACCTGCAGAGCAAGTTCGACGCCCTGGCCGCCCAGATCGTCACCAACCTCCGCTCGCCCGACCTGGTCGCGCTGGAGGAGGTCCAGGACAACAACGGGGCCACCGACAACGGCGTGGTGGCCTGCGACCAGACCATGAGCAAGCTCATCGCGGCGATCAGCGCCAAGGGCGGGCCGGCGTACGCGTACCGGCAGATCAACCCGACCAACGACGCGGACGGCGGCGAGCCGGGCGGCAACATCCGCAACGTCTTCCTGTTCCGTACCGACCGGGGGCTGACGTTCACCGACCGGCCGGGCGGCACCGCCACCGCCGCGACCACGGTGACCAACGCCGGCGGTGTGCCGCAGCTGTCGTACTCGCCGGGGCGGGTGCAGCCGGCCGACACGGCGTTCAACGCCAGCCGCAAGCCGCTCGCGGGCGAGTTCCGCTGGAACAACCGGCCGCTGTTCGTGATCGCCAACCACTTCAACTCCAAGGGCGGCGACCAGCCGCTGATGGGCCGCTACCAGCCGCCGACCGCGTCGTCGGAGACCCAGCGCCACCAGCAGGCCACCATCGTCAACTCGTTCGTCGACTCGATCCGGGCCGTCGACCCGAACGCGGCGATCGTCGTCCTCGGCGACATCAACGACTACGACTTCAGCCAGACGGCGGACCTGCTGGTCGGCTCCGGTGAGCTGGTCGACCTGCCCCGGACGCTGCCGGTGGCCGAGCGCTACACCTACGTGTACGAGGGCAACTCGCAGGTCCTCGACCACATCCTGCTGTCGGCGTGGCTGGCCACCCAGCCGTACGTCTACGACGTGGTGCACGTCAACAGCGAGTTCCCGACCCAGGTCTCCGACCACGAGCCGCAGGTGGTCCGGCTGACCTTCTGACCGGTCCCGGCGCCGCCCGGTGCGGAAAAGCACTGGGCGGCGCCCCCGGACCCGGGCTACCGTCGGGTCATGCAGATCAGGCGCCACACCGTCGCGGCCGCGCGAGCTTCCCGCTCGCCGGTTGCCGCCGCCTGACCGACTCCCACCTCGCCGGCGACCGGAAACGGTCCGCCGGCGTCGTCGTGTCACGCCACCGCCCGCTCGGCGGACCCTTCCGATCGCACCCGACCCGGAAAGGCCCATACCGTGACACCCGACGAGATCGTCCGTACCTTCCTCGACCACTACCACCGGCTCGATCACCGGGACGCGCCGGAGAGTTCCCTGGTCCCGCCGCCCGGCGACCCGGTGCTGTTCACCACCTCCGGCATGCACCCGCTCACCCCGTACCTGCTGGGCCGCCCGCACCCCGGCGGGCGCCGGCTGGCGAACGTGCAGCGCTGCCTGCGCACCACCGACCTGGACGAGGTGGGCGACCGCACCCACCTGACCGTCTTCGACATGCTCGGCTCGTGGTCGCTGGGCAACTACCACATCGCGACCAGCCTCCGCTGGGGCCACGAGCTGCTCACCGGGGGCTTCGGCATCGACCCCGGCCGGCTGCACGCCACCGTCTTCGGCGGCGACGAGCAGGTCGGCCCGGACGAGACCGCGTGGCGGACCTGGACCGAGCTGGGCGTACCGGTGGAGGCCAACGGCGCGGACAACTGGTGGTCCAACGGCCCCACCGGCCCGTGCGGGCCCGACTCGGAGATCTTCGTGTGGACCGGGGACGGGCCGCCCACCGGCACGCCCGGCACCGACGACCGGTGGATGGAGGTCTGGAACCACGTCCAGATGCGCCACCACCGGCACGACGACGGCCGGCTCACCCCGCTGCCGCTGTCCAGCATCGACACCGGGATGGGCCTGGAACGCCTGGAAATGGTGCTGACCGGCGGCCGGGACGTCTACCAGGGCGCGGGTCTGCGCCCGTGGGTCGACACGGTCCGCGACCGCTGGACCCTCGGCGAGGAGGAGCTGCGCATCATCGTCGACCACTTGCGCTCCGCGGTGGTCGTCCTCGACGACGGGGTACGCCCCGGCAACACCGGCCGAGGGTACGTGCTGCGCCGGCTGGTCCGGCGGGCGCTCACCGTGCTGTGGCGGGACGACCCGGCGCGCAGCCTGTCCGAGCTGCCCGACGACCCGTTCCGCGACGCCGGGCGGCGGTTCCGGCAGGAGCCCGACGTCCCGCAACTGCGCGCGGTGCTCGCCGACGAGGAGCGGCGCTTCCGGGGGCTGCTGCGCCGGGGCCGCCCGCTGGTCGACCGGGTACGGGCGCGCGGGCCGCTGACCGAGCGCGACTACCACTGGCTGCACGACACCCACGGGCTGCCCCGCGACCTGGTCGACGGCCTGCTGGCCGAGGCGAGCTGACCGGCGCAGGGCCGGCCCGATGCGGTGGCAGCGGCGGTGCCCCGGTGTCAGACTCGGCAGCGGGGCACCGCCGCCGCAGCGAGGGACGAGGACGCATGGAGTACGAGGTCAGGCCGGACGAGGAGACGTCGACGCTGCTCGGCGCCCGGGTCACCGTCGTCGACGCCGCCGCGCTGCTCACCGCCGCCCAGGCCGGGCCGGTCGAGCTGCTGGCCAGCACCGGCTTCCCGGCCCCGGTCCGCGAGGTCCGCTGCACGGTCCGCGCCGACGGCGACGTGCACCGCTTCGAGGCGTACCTGCGGGTCGACGGCCCCGGCTCCACCGTCGGGCTGCTCGCCCTCGGCCTGGCCGGCCCGGTCGGGCTGCTGCTCGCCCAGCGACTCGCCGCGCGTACCCCGGACGGGCTGGCCGCCGGCGTGGGCCTGCTCGCCGCCGAGGCCGGCCGCCGGCTCGGGCTGCGGCCCGCCGGCACCGCGCTCGCCGAACCGCCCCGCGACCGGGCCGGCCAGGACGTGCTGCGGGCGGCCGAGGAGCTGGGGCTGCGCCCGCAGGTCAGCCAGGACGACGCCGCGCTGACCGTCCGCGCCGCCGTGCCGAGCGCCGAGATCACCCCGGCGCACCTGCGCGCCATGGTCGGCGTGGTGCTCCAGGCCGTACGCGAGCTGGCCGGCGACGGCCCGGAGCTGACGGTGCTGCGCGGCCGGTCGTACACCGTGGGTCGGCGGGTGGCCACCGCGGCGCCGGCCCGCAGCGCGACGGTGACCCTCGACCAGGTCGGCGGCCTGGCCGACGTGGTCGCCCGGTTCCGCGAGGTCGCGGTCTCGTTCCGGCACCCGCAGGTGATGGCCCGCTGGGGCGCGCGCCGGCCGCAGGGCATCCTGCTGTACGGGCCGCCGGGCACCGGCAAGACCATGCTGGCCCGGGCCCTGGCCAACGAGATCGGGGCGGACTTCGTGGAGATCCGCACCCCGGAGATCCTCGACAAGTACCTCGGCGGCTCCGAGCGCAACATCAAGCGGATCTTCCGCGAGGCGCGCGCCTACCGGCGGCCCACCGTGATGCTCTTCGACGAGTTCGACTCCATCATCAGCTACGCCGGGGCTGGCGGGGACGCCGCCAGCCAGGCGGTCAACGCGGTCGCCGGCATCTTCAAGCAGGAGATGAACACCCTGTTCGAGGCGAACCCGGACGTGATCGTGGTGGCCACCACCAACTTCCCGCAGCGGGTCGACGCCTCGCTGATCCGCTCCGGCCGCTTCGACCTCAAGATCGCCATCCCGGCGCCCGACGAGACCGGCCGCGCCGAGATCATCACCAAGATGATCCGCGAGCTGATCGACCGGCACGAGCGGCCCGGCTTCCGGATGTTCGCCGCCGACGTCGACCCGGTGGCGCTGGCCGTGGACACCCCCGGGCTCACCGGCGCCGACCTGCGCGAGGTGCTGCGCCGGGTGCAACTCGCCAAGGCGATGCGGGAGGCCACGGTGGGTGCGCCGGCCGCCCCGATCAGTCAGGATGACCTCCGGGAGGCCGTCGCGGGGCTGCGCCGCGGCTGACGACGGCCCACGGAAGGAGCACCGTGTCGTCGTCCACCCTGCTGTCCCGCCGTGACCTGGCGTTCCTGCTCTACGACTGGCTGGACGTCACCCGGCTGGCCGAGCGACCCCGCTACGCCGAGCACTCCCGGGACACCTTCGACGCGGTGCTGGACCTCTCCGCCCAGGTCGCCGCCGAGCACTTCGCCACCCACAACAAGGCCGCCGACGCGGCCGAACCCACCTTCGACGGCCGCCGGGTGCACACCATCCCGCAGGTCAAGGCCGCGCTCGACGTGTTCGCCCAGACCGGGCTGCTGGCCGCCACCATGGATGAGTCGGTCGGCGGGATGCAACTGCCGCACACCGTGGCCGCCGCCTGCTTCGCCTGGTTCCAGGCCGCCAACGTGAGCACCGCCGCGTACCCGTTCCTCACCCTCGGCAACGCGAACCTGCTGCTCACCCACGGCAGCGCCGAGCAGATCGACACCTGGGTCCGGCCGATGGTCGAGGGCCGGTTCTTCGGCACCATGTGCCTGTCCGAGCCGCAGGCCGGCAGCTCCCTGGCCGACATCACCACCCGCGCTGCTCCCCAGGACGACGGCACCTACCGGCTGACCGGCACCAAGATGTGGATCTCCGGCGGGGAGCACGAGCTGGCCGAGAACATCGTCCACCTGGTCCTCGCGCGGATCCCCGGCGCACCGCCCGGGGTGAAGGGCATCTCGCTGTTCATCGTGCCGAAGGTGCTCCTCGACGCCGACGGCAAGCTCGGCCCGCGCAACGACGTGGTGCTGGTCGGCCTCAACCACAAGATGGGCTTCCGGGGCACCACCAACACCCTGCTCAACTTCGGTGAGGGAGTGCACCGGCCGTACGGGCAGCCCGGGGCGGTCGGCTACCTGGTGGGGGAGCCGCACCAGGGGCTCGCCCAGATGTTCCACATGATGAACGAGGCCCGCATCGGCGTCGGCGCCGGCGCGACCGCCCTCGGCTACACCGCCTACCTCAAGTCACTGGCGTACGCCCGGCAGCGCCCGCAGGGCCGACCGGCCGCCGACAAGGACCCCACCACACCGCAGGTGCCGATCATCGCGCACGCCGACGTACGCCGGATGCTGCTGGCGCAGAAGAGCTACGTGGAGGGCGCGCTCGCCCTCATCCTCTACTGCGGACGGCTGCTCGACGAGGAGAAGACCGCCCCCGCCGAGGCCGACCGGAACCGCGCCCACCTGCTGCTGGACCTGCTCACCCCGATCGCCAAGAGCTGGCCGTCACAGTGGTGCCTGGCCGCCAACGACCTGGCCATCCAGGTGCACGGCGGGTACGGATACACCCGCGACTACGACGTCGAACAGCACTGGCGGGACAACCGGCTCAACCCCATCCACGAGGGGACGCACGGCATCCAGGCCCTCGATCTGCTCGGACGGAAGGTCACCATGCGCGGCGGGGCCGGGCTGGAGCTGCTGCTGGACACGATCCGGGCCACGGTGACCCGGGCCTGGAAAGCGGAGGGTTTCGCTGCCGAGTTGGCCGGCCCGCTCGGGACCGCAGTGGACCGGATCGCGGTCGTGACGCGGCGGTTGTGGGGGGCCGGGGATCCTGAGCTGGCGCTGGCAAATGCTTCGGTCTATCTGGAGGCGGTCGGGCATGTGGTGATCGCGTGGACGTGGCTGGAGCAGTTGCTCGCCGTGGAGGCGCTGGGCTCGCCGGAGGGGGCGGAGGGGGAGTTTCTGGCGGGGAAGCGGCAGGCGGCGCGGTACTTCTTCCGGTACGAGCTGCCTAGGACCGGGCCGCAGTTCGACCTGCTGGAGAGCCTGGAGCGGACCACCCTGGACACCCGGGAGAGCCGGTTCTGAGCGTCGGCGAAGGGTGCTGACGGATAGCAGGTTGTGACTACCGGCTGCGATCGTGAACCCTGATGCGGTGGAGCACATCGAGACGTTGCTGGCCGCTGTCGCAGTGTGGGCTCGGCAGCGACACGACATCCATGCCGCGCTGGTGGTTGGATCTCACGCCCGCGTCGAGGTTCCAGCGGATCAGTGGTCCGACATCGACATCGTCCTAGTGGTCGACGATCCGATGGCCTACGCGGCCGACGGCAGTTGGCTGGCGACTTTCGGTCGACCGTTGCTGACCTTTACCGAATCCACTGCGGTCGGCGGATTCATCGAGCGCCGGGTGCTCTTCGACACCGGACAGGACGTCGACTTCGCGCTGCTGCCGGCAGGCGCGGCGAAGCAGATCGCTACCCACCCTGAGATCGCCCAAGTGCTCGGCCGAGGGTTCCGGGTGCTGGTCGATAAGCTAAACCTTCACCAGACGCTCCCGCCATGCGGTGCACCGATGCTGCTGGCTCAGCCGGATGCCGCAGTGTTCGGGCAACTGACCCACGACTTCTGGTATCACGCGCTGTGGACCGCAAAGAAGCTACAACGCGGCGAGGTTTGGGTTGCCAAGCAGGGCTGCGACTGCTACCTCAAGGCGTTGCTGGTCAGGCTGCTCGCGTGGCATAGGCAGGCGTCGCATCCGCAGGTCGACACGTGGCATGAAGGGCGGTTTCTGGAACGGTGGGCTGACCGACGAACTCTCCTGGATCTCCGCAGCGCTTATGCCAGCTACGACGCCATCGACGTCGCCCGTGCCTTGTGGGCGACTGTCAACCTGTTTGAACGGCTTGAGCGCGAGTGCGCCGAGCATCTCGGGCTTGAGCTCACCGTTGCCCATGACGAGATCCGGGAGCACCTGCGTGCAGTACTCGCGTAGACCGTGACGCGGGCCAAAGCTGCGCGGTGTACCGTCCGAGTGGCGGCATGCCAGGGCGTGGACTGGCTCCGCAGTCCCAGTCGTCCACCTGGGAAGCAGGCGAAGATATGGCTCGGAAGAACGACACGATCGGCGCTCGGATCCGGTACTGGAGGATGCGTCGTGGCGGGATGAGCCAAGCCGTCCTCGCCGGGCTCGCGGGCGTCAGTCAGTCGTACATTTCGCAGGTCGAGTCCGGCCGCAAGACCATCGACCGACGCTCCACTCTGGTGGCCGTTGCCGCTGCTCTCCAGGTCACGGTGGCCGACCTGCTCGGCCAGGGTACGGAGCCCGGCGACCCGGCTCGGGAGCGCGCCGCCGAGTGCGTGCCGGCGATCTGGTCCGCTCTCATCGAGATCGAGGATGGCGAGCGTAGACCGTCGACCCGTACCAGGGATGAGCTGGCCGCCGACATCGCCCGTTGCGATCAGCTCCGCAATCGCTCCAACTATCCGGCGATGGCCCGGCTGCTGCCTGGCCTCCTGCTGGAAGCCGCCGCGGTCGGGGGGACGGTGCTTCCTCAGGTGGCGTATCAGGCTTCGACGTGTCTGCGGCATCTCGGATACCGGCACCTGGCGCTCAACGCCGCGCGGGTGGCGGTGGCCGCCGCCGAGGACGTCGAGGAGCCGGCATGGCTGGGGGCGTCCCGATTCGCGTACGCGCAGAGTCTGCCGATCGAGTCCGCGCCACTGGCGGCCAGGGCCGCCGACCGGTCGCTGGCTGAGCTTCAGTCTGCTGCCGCCGATGAGCGGGTCCGGCAGATGCTCGGTCAACTGCACCTTGCGGCCGCGCTGACCTCGACAGTGAGCGGCCGGCAGGATGTCGCTCGCGATCATCTCTCTGAGGCGGCCCGTGAGGCGGCGACCCTCGGGGATCCGCCGGACGGTGCCGGCTTCAACGGCTGCGGGTTCGGGCCGACGAACGTGGGGTTGTGGGAGATGTCCATCGCTGCGGAGTCGGGTGAGCCCGGCCGGGTGATCGAGCTGTCCCGGACGGTACGGCCCCAGGTTCTCACGGCGTCGAATCGCCAGATGTCGTACTGGCTCGACCTCGGTCGTGCGTTGGCCGAGTCCGGCCGCCGAGATGGTGAAGCGCTGGCGGCGTTCGTGCGGGCGGAGCAGGTAGCGCCGGTGCCGTTCGCGCTGAACCCGCTTGCTCAGGACGCCGTCGTGGCGATGGCGCAGCGGGCGAAGCGGCGCGCCGTCCCGAACGAACTACGGTTGCTGGCCGGCCGGCTGGGCATCAGCCTGGCCTCATAACTAGCGGTAATTTCGCCATCACCAATCCGCCCTAGTGTCCGATTCGGGTGAGGCGTTCGCCTCCCTCGGCCGGGTGCGGTGAGTCACGCTTTCTTACGGGCTGGTCGTCGCGCCCCTACCAGCGGAGGTGGGGATGGGTGGTCGGCGCGACGCTGCCAGGCAGGGCACGGGCCAGCAGATCCAGGCGGCTGAGCGAGAGGCGGCGAAGCGGCGGCTCCTCGCCCTGGCCGAGGCGGATCGAATACCGGTCGAGGAGATCAACCGGGCGGTGCCGGACCGGCGGTGGCGCTCTACCACCAACGCCAGTCGTGATGATCGCTCGGCACCACGTAGACCACGCGTCCTGTACGAGGAATACCTGTTCGCCGTCGCGCTGACCCTCGTCCGACGTCACCGTCCGGTCTGGTCGTGGCGGAGCTGGCGAAGGGTCTGTCGCTGCGGAGCGGACTTGCCCTGCCATAGCCGGCACCGGGTTCCGATCGGTCGTGGGCACTGGCCGATGGAGGGCGAGCGGTGAGGCAGGAGCAGCAGATCCTTGGCGTACACCTGCGGGGCCTCGACGGGATATGCGTCGGCTGCCGGGTGTGGTGGGCGCGGCTGACGCCGTACCCGTGTTGGCAGGTGGAGTGGGCGACCAGTCGGCAGGCGCGGGCGATCACCGCACGCTTCCTGGGGGTTCGCGCGTGAGCACCCACGGGCCGGTGTTGCCGATCTGGAGCTGCGGTGGTTGCGGCGCGCCGTGGCCGTGTGCGATCCGGCGGCGGGAGTTGCGGGCGGAGTTCGAGGATGCGCCGGTCTCGCTGGCGCTGTACATGGGGGCGCAGCTGGTCCGTGCCAGCGCGGATCTGATCTGGGTGCCGGCCGGCACGCTGCATCGGCGCTTCCTCGGCTGGCTGCGGTGAGCGTTCTGCGGGCCGGGGATGAGAAGTTCCATTACAGCGACGGCTCGCACCGGTGGATCCCGCCGGACCCGGACTACGCCAGGAGGTCTGGGACGAGCAGGTCCGCCAGCACAAGCTGGGGCACCTGAGGAACGAGCGCCCGAGGGTACGCATCCAGCGTCTTGTCTGATCAGAGGCGCTAGCCTCGGTCTTTCACTTGGGCGTTGCCCCATAGCTGCCGTTCAATGAATTCGGTTTGTATGTTTGCTACCGGTTTGAGGGCATGTCGAAGGGCCGGCGCGGGGCCGGGTTCCTCCGTGTTGCTGGTCGGGGCGTGAGCCGCGAGGTCAGCCGGTGGGCTGGGGCAGTGCGGCGAGCCTGCTGAATGCGCTGGTCAGCGCGTCGGTCCAGGGCCGGTTGGCGGCGATGGCCAGGCTGGTCCGCCGGGCGGTGCGGGTGATCCGGGCGGCGACGTGCAGCAGCCGGTAGCGCAGTTTCTTCGGCTCGGCGGCTGCGAGGTCGCCGTCCAGGAGCAGGTTCCGGGTCCAGGCAAACACCGAGGCGAGGCCTCCGACTCTGAACCGATCGTCAGCGCGCGATCGCACCAACGACGCGTGGCTGTGACTCGTTATGCCAGCTCCGCCCTAGAAGCGATGGCTGGGCCGGGCTCGCCGGGCGCCGCCATCCTGCCAGTGTGGAAGGCTTAGCCAGCGGCTTTGGCGATGATGCGATCCATCTCCTCTCGACCGAAGGCCCGCAGGGTCGTGGTACGGACGTTGCCCGCCCCGTCGAGATGCAGGAGCGCAGCGCTGGCGGTCTCGTCGTCGGGCGCCTCGACGACGGCCACGAGGTCGTACGGACCGACGGTCCAGTAAATGTTCAGGAGATTCGCCCCGAGATTCTGGGTCGCTGCGGCGAAGGCCTCGGCGCGCTTCGCGGTGTCCTTGTAGCCTCGGATCCCCTGATCGGTCCAGTTCAGCAACGCGATATACGTCGGCATGGTCCTTCACCTCCATGAAGAGACCTCATCGTAAGGTCAATACTGGGCATAATGGCTTGAATCGGCATCAAGTGCCGACCAGAACGAGTGATTTGAGCGTCATCTACTCCCGTTCCAGGGGCCGTTGCCGAACAGGCTGATGCACACGGCAGCTAGATCTTCCTGCGCCTCGATCAGGGCCCGATTCGCTTCAGGACTGCCGTCGGCGGTGCTGCCCACCTTTGGGCCGTCTCGGGGCCGTCTGGGCCGTCGCTGGGCCGTTAGACGCCGACCAAAGATGACCAACGACGACCGGTAACACCCGAAGAAACAGCATGTCAGCCGCCACGTGAAGGCGGCTGACATGGTGGGCGACGGACGAGTCGACCTGTACGCCGGATTCTGTGCAGCCTGGTGCGTCGCTCCGCATGCCTGGTCAGCGCGGCTCGCCCGGCACTTCTCTCACAACTCATTGTTGCTGGAGCGCGTCGAGGCTGCCGCGCGAGTACCGTCGACTGTGGCGGCCCGCCGGAGTAGCGGCCGGCGGCCCGCCGCCCAGACCGCTACCTGGGAGACGACGATGACCGACCCAGCGACCTTCGGTGCCCGCCTCCGCGCCCACCGCGAACGTGCAGGTAAAACGCGTCCAGTTCTCGGTGGGCTCGTCGGCCGCAGCGCCGAGTGGGTGAAGGCCCTGGAGAACGGCCGCCTTCTCCCGCCCCGCCTGCCGATGCTGCTTCGCCTTGCTGAGGTGCTCGACATTTCCGACCTGGCGGACTTGACCGGCGACCAGTCCCTGCCAGTGGCATCGGTAACCCGCGCCGGCCACCCCGACGTCGACACGGTTGCCGCTGCTATGCAGCGCACGACCGTGCCGGTCGGCGAGCCGACGCCGGTGGATGTGCTACGCGGCCTGGTCGACCAGGCGTGGGCGCTGTGGCACCGGTCGACCGTCGAGCGTACGGCCGTCGCCGCGGTGCTTCCTGGGCTGCTAGCGGAGGCGCAACGCAGCGCTCGCCGGCTGGATGGTCTGGCTCGCCGGCAGGCGCTGGTCGAGTTGGCGCGCATCTATCACCTTGCGCAGTTGTACCTGGCTCACCAGCCGTATCCGGAGTTGGTGTGGCTCGCCGCCGACCGGGCGATGCTCGCCGCCCAAAACGCCGATGACCCGGCTGCGATCGCTGCGGCCGCCTGGTACTACGCCCACGTTTATCGAGGTGCGAATCAGGTCGACGCAGCTGAGCAGGTGCTCGTCGACGCGGCCGGCCTGGTTGATCCGGGTGCGGGTGGTGAACAGTTGGCGCGGTGGGGGCAGGCGCAGCTCGGCATCGCGCTCGGACAGAGCAAGGCCGGTCGGGCAGGAAAGGCGTGGCGCGCGTGGGACGCCGCTGAGGAGGCCGCGAGCCGGCTCGGCCCCAAGTATGCCCACCCGTGGCTGATGTTCGGGCCGGCCGCCTGTGCGGCGTACGCGGTGACCATCGAGACGGACCTGTGCCGGCCTGGTGAGGCCGTGCGGCGGGCCGACACGGCGGACTATCGGGCGCTACCGTCGCACACCCGTCGGGCTGCCGCCCTGATCGAAGCCGCTCGGGCGCACATGCTGGATCGGGGCGAGGTCGCGGCGGTCCACCTGCTGGGTCGGGCGCTGCGCGAGAGCGTGGATACGGTGCGCCACCAGCCGTTCGCCCGCACGGTCGCGCTGGAGTTGTCGAACCGGCCGGGCACGGTCGGGGAGGACGCGCGGGAGTTGGCTCTCGCGATCGGGGTGATGGGGTAGTCCTCCCTCGGGTACAAACTGTCCCCGCCACCGCCCGTGACCGCTCGTAGCGTCCAGATCACTGACGGCGGCGGGGCTTCGTCAGGGCCCGGTCCTCGATAGGGCCTGACGAGATTGCGCCGCCTTCCGACGCTAGACGTGGAGGCGGAACCGGTGGGGATCTGGTCCGAGCTGTGCAAGTTGGTGCGGTGGCTGTTCCGGCGGCCGGAGCCGCCGCCACCGCCGGGCACCGGGCAGCGATACCAGGCGAGCGAGCAGGCGGAGGCGCAGCGGCGGCTGCTCGACCAGGCCCAGCGGTTGCGGGACACGCAGTGGCACCGCGAGCCGACGCAGATCGTGCCGACCGTGCCGATGACGCTCGGCCAGCGCACCGGTTACGGGACGAGGGGCCACCGGTGAGTCGAGTGGTGGCAGGTGCCCCTGGCAAGTCGAGTCCAGGCAGGCGGCGCGCCTCGCACGACGAATATCTGATCGCGACCGCGCTGACGCTCGCCCGACGACACTGGCCGGTCTGGTCCTGGCGAACCTCGCGCCGCATCTGCCGCTGCGGGGCCGAGCTGCCGTGCCGTACCCGGCACCGGGTTCCGATCAGTCGTGGGCACTGGCCGACGGGGGATGAGCGGTGAGCCAGGAGCAGCAGATCCTTGGCGTACACCTGCGGGGCCTCGACGGGATGTGTGTGGGTTGCCGGGTGTGGTGGTCGCGGTTGACTCCGTACCCGTGTTGGCAGGTGGAGTGGGCGACCAGTCGGCAGGCTCGGACGATCACCGCGCGCTTTTTGGGGGTTCGGGCGTGAGCACGCACGGGCCGGTGTTGCCGATCTGGAGCTGCGGCGGCTGCGGCGCGCCGTGGCCGTGTGCGATCCGGCGGCGGGAGTTGCGGGCGGAGTTCGAGGATGCGCCGGTCTCGCTGGCGCTGTACATGGGGGCGCAGCTGGTCCGTGCCAGCGCGGATCTGATCTGGGTGCCGGCCGGCACGCTGCATCGGCGCTTCCTCGGCTGGCTGCGGTGAGCGTTCTGCGGGCCGGGGATGAGAAGTTCCATTACAGCGACGGCTCGCACCGGTGGATCCCGCCGGATCCGGACTACGACCAGGAGGTGTGGGACGAGCAGGTCCGCCAGCACAAGCTGGGCCACCTGCGCAACGAGCGGCCCAGGGTACGCCTCCAGCGTCTCGTCTGATGCGGTAGCCCGCGGCGAGCAGCCGGTCGCGGGCCTTCGTGGTGGCGGAATTGGCGCAGCGGCTCCATGGACGGCTGCGTACGAGCCCGGATAGCAACTGCCCGAGGAGGAGGTTGTCAGCCCCACCTCTGTACGGCATCCGCCACTACCGCGTCGATGGAGTCAGCGGCAGCGCGTGCGTCGGCGACGGTGAACGTCACCGGTTCGCCTCGCCGCCACCGGACGGCGCGATCCGCCAACGGCCCGTACGCGGGAATGATCTCGGCCAGGTACGCGCCGGCGCCCGCCTTGGGGATCACGTCGTCGTTCGCCAGGGTGAAGTGCAGACGCGCTGGCCCGAGCAGGCACCACACCACGCCCTCGCCGGTGCATTCCGTGGCGTCGGCGGGCTTGTCGTCGGGCAGGCCGTGCAGCGCCGCCCGGACGTCATCC
>NZ_JAPDPH010000118.1 GCF_026013475.1 Micromonospora yasonensis
CCTCCTCCAACTGGAGGTGCCGCCCGGGTCCCGGCTCGGCAATGCCGGCGGCGGCCGCGGCAACGCCGGCGGCGGCCGCGGCAACGCCGGCGGCGGGCGCGGCAGCGACGGCGGCGGGACGGCGCGGTGAGCCGGCCGGCGCGCCCCCACGTACCGATGCGGCCGCTGTGGCGGTGCCGGGCGTGCGGCGCGGAGTGGCCGTGCCAACCCGCGCGGCTGGCGCTGCTGGTCGAGTACCGCGACGACCGGACCGCGCTGCTGGTCTACCTCGGCACGCTCATGCAGGAGGCCGGCGACCAACTCGCCCAGCTCAACGGGCACGCCCGCCCGGCCGGCCTGGCCGACCGCTTCCTCACCTGGGCTCGGGCGCGCGGCCAGGACCCCGACGGGCCGTAGCGGCCGTCAGGGGACGGGGTGGGCGCGGAGCGCCGCGATGAACCAGGCGAAGACCGGTCCGAGCGAGGGCGGGACCGGCCAGCCGTTGATCGTGGCGAGGAGTTGGACGTACCGCTCGGCCCGCGGTTCGTTGGCGGCCACCAGGCGGTCCAGCAGCTCAGCCCGGTAGCCGGCATCGTCGGTGCGGCCGAACGTCCGCGCGTACGCGTCGACCAGTTCGGTCACGACGGCCGCCGCCGGGGCGGAGGCCGGGTCGGTCCCGGCCGCCCGGGCCGCCGTCACCCGCTCCCGGACCTGCTCGGTGAGGTCGTGGTGCAGGCCGGTCCGGTCGCCGGCGGCCCGGTCGGCGGCCTGGTGTTCGGCGAGCCGGCGGGCGGCGGCCCGGAACTCCGGATCCTGGACCAGCTCGGCGAGGGCGATCCACGCCTCGACCTGCTCCGGGGTGGGATCGTCGGGCAGGTCGGGGGTGGCTGCGCGCATCATCGCGACGAACTCCGGGTTGGCGTCGAGGTCGCCCCACGTGGTGTCGACGAAGTCGTGGATGAGCCGGCGCCGTTCGGCGTCCGAGAGCGTGGCGAGTCGGTGCATCAGGGTGGTCTCCTCTGGGCCTGATCCGCGTCGGGCGACGGCGCGCAGCACCGCCCGGCGCAGGTGGAGGGTGCGGATCTGCACGTCGAGCGCGTCGGCGTGCCATGCGGCGAGTTCGGGCACCGAGGCGGGCCGGTCCAGCGCCCGCCGGACGGTGGCCAGGTCGAAGCCGAGTTCGCGCAGCGTACGGACGAGGTCCAGCCGGGCGATCGCGGTCAGGTCGTATCGGCGGTAGCCGGAGGGGCTGCGCCCGCTCGGCGGGACGAGCCCCTGATCCGACCAGAACCGGATGGTCCGCACCGGCAGCCCGGTCCGCCGGGCCAGCTCCCCGATGGAATACCACTCCTCGTCGCGCACGCCCCCACCCTGCCGTCTCCACCCACTGGAGACTCAACCCGAGCCCCCGGGACAGCACGACAACTTGGGGGAAGTTGCTGCCTCGCGGGCGGTGGTGGCAGCAACTTCCCCGAAGTTGCTGCCACCACCGAAGGGGGCGCGGTCAGGGAAGGGTGCAGGCGGTGTTGTTGAGGGTGATCAGGGTCGGGTTGGGGTTGGGGGCGCCGGAGGTGGTGCCGTTCAGGCCGAAGGTGATCTCGGCGCCGGGGGCGATCGTCGCGTTCCACGACTCGTTCCTCGCGGTGACGGTGGCCCCGGACTGGCTGACCTGCGCCGACCAGTAGCTGCTCACCTTCTGGTCGCCGGTGAACGCCCAGCGCACGCTCCACCCGTTGACCGCCGAACTGCCGGTGTTGCGCACGGTGACCTGGGTGGTGAAGCCGTCCGGCCAACTGCCGTGGGTGATGTAGGTGGCGGCGCAGGTCGGGGCCGGCACCGCCGCCGCGTCACCCTGGTCGGCGAGGAAGGAGGCCAGCCAGGCCAGCGCCGAGTTCCAGTTGATCGCCACCTCGTTGGTCGAGTACGAGTTGATGTCGTCGACGTAGCAGAACATCGGCCGGCAGCCGGCGAGCAGGTTGGCCGCGAACGGGTCCTGGAGGGCGGCGTTCGGGCCGCCCGCGAGGGAGCCGGCCGGCGGGGTCGGCAGGTCCGGGTTCAACTGGTGGGCGAAGATCCGGCTGTGCTGGTTGCGCGCGTGCTGCTCGCCCCAGCCGGTCACGTAGGACATGTTCAGCGCGTTGCGGCCGAGCAGGTAGTCGGCGGTCTGCACCGCCCCGTCCCGGTACTTCGCGTCCCGGGTCAGGTCGAACGCGGTGGCCAGCACGACCGCGTTGTTCACGATGTTGCTGTTGCTGCCCCAGACGTACGCGTCCGCCCCGCCCGGCAGCGGCAGCCCGTACGCCTGGCCGCGCTGCGTGCTCAGGTAGCGGTCGGCGGCGGCGGTCACCGAGGCCCGGATCCGGGCCTTCTCGGCGGCCGGCAGGGTGTTGGGCACGGTGGCCAGGTCGAGCCGGCCCAGGGCGGCCACGCTCTGCCAGCCGAACGCGCCCCCGGCGTCGAACACCTCTGCGGTGTGCCGCGGCGAGGCGGTCAGGTCGGTCAGGTACGCCCCGTCCCCGGTGGTCAGCCACAGCTCGACGGCGGCCCAGTAGAACTCGTCGGTGACGTTCGAGTCGTCGTACGTGCCGCCGCCGTTGCCGTCGGCCGCGCTCGCGTAGACCGCCGGGTGGGCCCTGGCCGCCGCGTAGGCGGTCCTCGCGGCAGTGCCGCAGCGGGCCGCGAACGCGGCGTCGTACGGGGCGAAGAGCCGGGCGCACTGGGCGGCCACGGCGGCCAGGTTGAGGGTGGCCGCGGTGGACGGCGGGTGCAGCTCGCGCGGCTGCGGGTCGTCCTGCGGGGCGAGCGGCAGGCCGGTCCAGTTGCGGTCGTGGATCTTGTGGTGGGCCATCCCGGCGAGCGGCTGGCCGGCCGGCACCTGCATGCGCAGCAGGAACTCCAGCTCCCAGCGGGCCTCGTCGAGGAGGTCCGGGACCCGGTTGCCCCGCTCGGGCACGCGCAGCGTGGCGTCGCCGAGCGCCGCGCCGCCGGCGGCGGTCTCCGCGGTCTTGGTCCGCTCGAACGCGTTCAGCAGCTGGTAGGTGGCGATGCCGCCGTTGACCACGTACTTGCCGTGGTCGCCGGCGTCGTACCAGCCGCCGCGCACGTCCAGCCGGTAGTCGCAGCCGCCGGGCTGGCAGGGCACGTCGGTGTCGCCCTGGTTGGGCGCCACGCCGAGGTGGCCGGCCGGGCGGGCGTACCCGGCGCCGAGCAGGTCACCGTCGATCGGGATGCCGCTGCGCTGGGCGTAGAAGAACTGGAGCGAGTCGGCGCGCAGCCGGTCGTAGAGCGTGCCGGAGATGTCGAACGGGTGGCTGGCCTCCCCGTCGACCACCAGCGTGTAGCCGGTGCCCGGGGTGCGGTACGCGGAGAAGTCGACGGTCTGCACGTCCTGCCCCGACGTCGGGTCGAGGCCGCGCGGGGTGGTCTCGCCGCTGGCCACCACCGCGCCGGCGGCCGACCGCAGCTGCCAGGGCAGCGGGTCGGTGGCCGTGGTGACCACGGTCGCGTTCTTCGGGCCGCCCGGCAGGTAGCCGACCTGGTTGACCCGGACCCGTGGCCCGGTGTCCGGCTCGTACGGCGGGGCCGCCTCGCCGCCGCGCAGCGAGACGTTGTCCAGGCAGAAGGTCTGCGCCTCGGGGCTGCCGCCGATCTGGAAGATCAGCTGGGCGGCCGGGTTGTCGGCCGGGGCGGTGAACGTCCGGCTGACGCGCGTGGCGGTGCCGCTGGCGGTGGCGTCGACGCTGGCGTACGTGGTGTAGGGGGCGCTGCCGAGCTGGAGCACCGCCTTGACCGGCGCCCCGGGGGTGGCGGAGATATCGAAGGAGATCTCGTACTCGGCGCCCGCGATCAGCGGCACCGCGTCCTGGCCGATGCCGGCGTCCCAGGGGTTGGCCAGGCCGCCGGCCACGGTGGTGCAGAGCCGGCCGTCGGTGACGCCGAGCGGCCCGGTGCCGTACGAGAACCAGGGGGACGGGCCGTCGCTGAAGTCGCCGTTGCGCAGTTGTTCGGGTGCGTCCGGGGGTACCTCGGCGTGCGCCACGCCGGCGGTGGCGCCGATCAGCGCCAGGGTGGTGGCCGCGGCGAGCGCCGTGCGGCGGCGTCGGGATGGGGTCACGGAGGGGTCCTTCCGTGCGGGGTCGGTGGCGGCGCGATCGAGAGCTGGGAGCGCTCCCAATGCCAGCCCGATGTTTCCAGCGCGTGCCCCCGCTGTCAATCGATCCGGTCCGATGGGTTGCCGCCTCGGTCGGCAGTGAGATTCGCCGCGCCGCGCAGCATCGTCCCGATCTCCTAGAGACAACCGATGCCTTCGCCTGGCAGGCTGCCTCCCATGACCCTGAAGCTTCGTTCCGTCGGGGCGAGCGACCGAGGGCTGATCCGCAGCGGGAACCAGGACGCGCTCCACGCCGGCAGCTGGCTCGTCGCCGTCGCCGACGGCATGGGCGGCATGGCGGCCGGTGATCTGGCCAGCCGGATCGCCATCGACGCGGTGGCCCCGCTCGACCTGGAGACCCCGGAGGACGCGCTCGTCGCCGCCCTGCAGAGCGGCATCGAGCTGGCTACCGCGCGGATCCGCCAGGCCGTCGAGGAGGACCCGGAACGACAGGGCATGGGCACCACCCTCACCGGGTTGCTGTTCGCCCGTACCGGCAGCTGCCTGGCCCTGGCCCACGTCGGCGACTCGCGGGCCTACCTGTTCCGCGAGGGCGTGCTGAAGCAGGTCACCCGGGACGACACGTTCGTGCAGATGCTGGTCGACCAGGGTGTGATCACACCCGAGCAGGCGAGCAGCCACCCCCGCCGGGCCGTGGTCACCCAGGCGCTGCAGGGCGACGAGGTCTCCCCGACGTACGCGACGATGGTGCCCCGCGCCGGCGACCGCTGGCTGCTGTGCAGCGACGGCCTCTCCAATGTGGTCCGCCCGGACACCCTCGCCGAGGTGCTCGGCGAGTACGCCGACCGGGCGGCGTGCGCGGCCAAGCTCATCGACCTGGCGCTGCGGGCCGGCGGCCCGGACAACGTGACCGTGGTGATCTCCGACGTGGTGGAGGAACCGGCCTGATCAGCGCCGGCGCGGGCTGGCGCGCCGGGTGGGCTCGGCGGTGGTCGGGTCCTCCGGCCACGGGTGCCGGGGATAGCGTCCGCGCAGCTCCGCGCGCACCTGCGGGTAGCCGGTACGCCAGAACGAGGCCAGGTCGGCGGTGACCGCCACCGGCCGGCCGGCGGGGGAGAGCAGGTGCAACAGCACCGGCACCCGACCGTCGGCGATCCGGGGCGCGTCGCGCCAGCCGAAGGTCTCCTGGAGCTTGACCGCCAGCACCGGGGCGGCCGGGTCGGCGTAGTCCACCCGGATCCGGGAGCCGCTGGGCACCGGCAGCCGCTCCGGCGCCAGCTCGTCCAGCCGGGCGGCCTGCCGCCAGTCGAGCAGCCGGCGCAGCGCCGCCGCCACGTCGATCCGGGCCAGGTCGGCCCGCCGCCGGGCCCGGGCCAGCTCCGGGCCCAGCCAGCCGGGCGCCCCGTCGAGCAGCGCCGCGTCGGAGACGTCCGGCCAGTCGTCGCTGAGCGCGTGCCGGCAGAAGGCCAGCCGACGGCGCAGCGCCGCCGCCTCCGGCGTCCAGGTCAGCAGGTCCAGCCCGCCCTGGCGCAACCCGGTCAGCACGGCCGCGGCGACCCGCTCCGGGTCTGGCGCGGCGAGCGGCCGGTCGACCAGCTCGATCGCGCCGAGCCGGACCACCTCCCGGGCCACCACGTCGCCGCCGGACCAGCCGACCTCGCGCTCGGTGCGCAGCAGCGGCCCGCCGGCCTCCCGCGCGGTCGCCTCGTCCACCGGCGTGGCCAGCCGCACCCGCGCCGTCGGCGCGCCCGGGGAGCGGTCGGCCACCGCGACCGCCAGCCAGGCCGACCCGGCCAGCCCCGACCCGGCCGCCAGCTCCGCGGCGGTGCCACCCGCCATCAGGTACCCGGACCCGCCGGCCCGACGGGCCCGGGCCAGCCGTTCCGGGTACGCCAACCCGACCAGCAGCCCCGCCGCCAGGTCGTCGGAGAGGTTGTCGCCCGCCCCGCGATCTTGCACGTTGGGCTCGCGTTCTGCGGCTTGCGTTCCCTTGGCGGGGACACCAACTCCAAGATCGCGGAGACTTGTCGCGCCGATGGGGGCCGGGCGGCTTCTGGGCACGGCGGCGCGTAGGCGGCGTACCTCGGCACGCCAGCGGGCAGTGGCGGCCGGGTCCGCGCCGGCGCGCAGCCGGCGCCAGAGCGCGGTGAGGTCGTCGCCCGCGCCGCCGAGCGTCTCCTCGGCGAGCAGGGCGACCACCTCGGCGGCCCGGTCGGCGCCCACCCGCTCCGCGCCGTCCAGCAGCGCCCGGGCCAGCCGGGGGTGGGTGCCGGCCGCCGCGACGGCCCGGCCCCGGTCGGTGATCCGGCCGTCCGGGTCCACCGCGCCCAGCGTGGTGAGCGTCTCCCGGGCGACCGCGAGGGCGGCCGGCGGCGGGGGATCCGGCAACGACAGTCCACTGCCGTCCGGGTCACCCCAGGCGGCCAGTTCCAGCGCGAACCCGGTCAGGTCGGCGGTGGCGATCTCCGGCTCCGGCTGCGGCGCGAGCCGGGCGTGACCCGCCTCCGACCAGCACCGGTAGACCGCCCCGGGAGCCTCCCGCCCGGCCCGGCCGGCCCGCTGGGTGGCCGCCGCCCGGGACACCGGCACGGTGACCAGCGCGCCCAGACCCCGGGCCAGATCGGTACGCGCCACCCGGCTCAGTCCGGCGTCGACCACCACCCGGACGCCGGGCACGGTCAGGCTGCTCTCCGCGACGGCGGTCGCCAGCACCACCCGGCGCCGGTCCGTCGGACGTAGCGCCGCGTCCTGGGCCGCGCCGGGCAGCCGGCCGTGCAGCGGCAGCACGGCGACGCCGCCCGGCAGGTCGGCCAGTCGGCCGGCGACGGCGTTGATCTCGCCGGCCCCGGGCAGGAAGACCAGCACGTCCCCGTCCCGCTCGCGCAGCGCCCGCCGCACGGTGGCGGCCACGTGGTCGAGCAGTGCCGGATCGACCCGGCCCGGACCGGGCGCGGCGACCGGCCGGGGCGGTGGCGCCCAGATCCGGGTCACCGGGTGCAGGGCCGCCTCCGCGCGGACCACCGGGGCGGGCCGGCCCGCGCCGCCGAGCAGCGCGGCGAACCGGTCCGCCTGCGGGGTCGCCGACATGGCCAGCAGCCACAGGTCCGGCCGCAGCGCGCCGCGGGCCTCCACGCTGAACGCCAGGGCCAGGTCGGCGTCGAGCTGCCGCTCGTGGCACTCGTCCAGCAGCACCGCGCCCACCCCGGGCAACTCGGGGTCGTGGTGCAGCCGCCGGACCAGCAGCCCGGTGGTGACCACCTCGACCCGGGTGTCCGGTCCGACCCGCCGCTCGCCGCGCACGGCGTACCCGATCCGG
The DNA here is from genome assembly GCF_026013475.1 of Micromonospora yasonensis. Lineage (GTDB taxonomy): Bacteria > Actinomycetota > Actinomycetes > Mycobacteriales > Micromonosporaceae > Micromonospora > Micromonospora yasonensis. The sequence continues at coordinate 7,407 of NZ_JAPDPH010000118.1, forward strand.
CCACCGACGCGCTCGCCGAGCAGCGCGGCCATCCGGTGGGCGGCTGCCCGGGCGGCCACCCGCCGGGGTTGCGCGATCATCACCCGCCCCGGGACCTGGTCGGCCACCGCGAGCGGGGCGAGGGTGGTCTTGCCGGTGCCGGGCGGCGCCACCAGGACCGCCGCGCCGGCCGTGCGCAGCGCCCCGACCAGCGCCGGCAGCACCGGGCGGACCGGCAGATCGAGGGGTACGTCGGAGAGCACCGACCCACTCTCGCACCCGGCCGGCGCGGAACCGGAACGGCCCGGCCGGTGAACCACCGGCCGGCCGGCGTGGACACGACGATGGCCGGGCCCGCCGACCCGGCCATCGTCCTCCACCCCTTAGTACGTTCCGTCGAGCTGCCCGCGCAGCTTCGTCAGTGCCCGGGCCAGCAGCCGGGACACGTGCATCTGGGAGACGCCGATCTGCTCGGCGATCTGCGACTGGGTCAGGTTGCCGTAGAAGCGCAGCGTGAGGATCTTCTGCTCGCGCTCGTCCAGCGTGGCCAGCGCCGGGCCCAGCGCCACCCGCAGCTCGGCGAGCTCGAACTCGGAGTCCTCGCCGCCGAGCATGTCGCCCAGTTCGGTGGCCCGGTCGCCGTCCCCCGTCGGGGTGGACAGCGACACCGCGTTGTACGCGCGGGCCCCCTCCAGGCCCTCCAGGACCTCTTCCTCGGTGAGCTTGAGATGAGTGGCGATGTCGGCGACCGTCGGCGACCGGCCGAGGGTCTGCAGCAGCGAGCTGTTGGCGTCGGAGATGGCCAGCCGCAGCTCCTGGAGGCGACGCGGCACCCGGATGTCCCAGGTGCGGTCGCGGAAGTGCCGCTTGAGCTCGCCGATGATGGTCGGGATGGCGTACCCGGCGAAGTCGACGCCCCGGGAGGGGTCGAACTTGTCGATCGCCTTGATCAGGCCGACCGCGGCCGTCTGGGCCAGGTCGTCGGTGGGCTCGCCCCGGCCGCTGTAACGGTGGGCGAGGTGGTTGGCGAGCGGCAGCCAGGCCTCGATCGCCTTGTCCCGCAGCGCGGGGCGCGACGGGTGGTTGACGGGCAGGGCGGCCATCGCCTGGAGCACGTCGGCGGCGCTGTCGGTGAGCGCCCGAGGGTCGAGCTTCTCGCTGGTGGACGGCGGGGTGGCCGCCCGCTCGGTCAGGGTCTTCGCGGTCATGGGTGGTCCTCCCTGCACCTCGTCCGCGGAAAAGACGTGACGCTTTGGTTTAGGCTCCATGTAGTCCGTTCGGAAGCCACCCTAACCCGATCGGCTCCAAAATATCTAGCCGAAAGGATGATGTGCTTAAGGTGTTTTCGGGCATAAACACGCTGAACTAGGCGCGAAAAGGGCCGGCTCTCATGCTCGATGAGCCCAGCCGGTCGGTCTGGACGGCCGCTTGACAGCCGACCGGACGGCCAGCAGGAAACCGGACAATCGGCGCTCAGTGTCGGCTTTCCGTCGTTGTCCCGCTGACGGGACCGCCCGTAGCGTCCCCTGTGTACCCGTCCACGGGAGGCACCCGTGCTCGATCCCGCCGCCCCGCAACTCGTCGTCAACGCCCCGACGCTGATGTTCAGCTGGCTGCCGGCGGATCCCGACGCGGTCGCGGCGCTCGTCCCGGCCGGTCTCCGCGCGCGCCCGGACCGCCAGGTCTTCCTCTGCCAGTACGTGGTGGACGACGAGTGCCAGACCTCCGGCGTCGGCGCGTACTCGCTCACCTTCCTGGCCGTCTCGCTGCAGGACATGGACCCGCCGGACGGGGATATCCCGGGTGGTTGGTGGACCCACTACCTCGCGTCCAGCCACCGCATCCGGACGTACGTCGCGGCCCGCGGCGCCCCGGCGGCGGCCGGGGAGACCCTCGTGCAGGTCCGGGGTGGACGGCTCAGCACCGAGACCCGGGTGGACGGCCGCCCGCTCATCCGGGTCGCCGCCCGGGTCGGGTACACCGGCACCGAGGCGCACAACGGGCACCACCGCTACGTCACCGCCCGCGAGGACGAACTGGTCGTCACCGACTTCCCGTACGTCGCCGAGCCGGTGTCGCCGTTCGAGATCGAGTCGGTGGAGTTCCTCGACCCGGAGCACCCGGTCTACCCGCTACGCCCGGCCAACCCGCTGCAGATCTGCTGGGGCTTCTACTCGCCCCGGGTGTCGTTCGCGTACCCCGCCCGGCCCGACGCGCTCGACGAGCCGGTGTCCGCGCCGGTGCATCAGGTGCCCGCCCGCCGGACCCGCGGCGGCCTGCCGTCCGCGTCGTAGTGAATCGACGGCTCGGCAAGGTTTCCCGTCGCCCAAACGGGTAATTCAGAGCCCGGGTTGGCACGGTGCCCGAGCGGTGAGGAACCAGTCCCGCGTGGTCACGTTCCAGCCTCCCGAGGTCGACACCGCCCTCACGGTAGGACCCCCGGCACGGAGCCGTACGCCGACCGCCCCAGGTCGGCGCGGCCCGGACGCGAGGCCCCACCGCGCCCCTGGAGCACGAGTACGGAGGAGGCACCAGCATGCCCACCGAGACGACGAACACCGTGACCGAGTACCGCGAGCAGACGGTCGAGGGGGAGCGGGGCGCGCTGGTCGCGGTCTTGGTGATGGTGATTCTCGGCGTGGCCGGCATCTTCGCCGTCTCCTGAGCCGCCGGCGGGCGCCCCGGACGATGCCGGGACGCCCACCGCCCGCGGGCTCAGGGGCGCGCGCCCTCGCCGCCGGTGTGCGGCAGGCGCTCGGCCGGGATCACGCCGAGCCGGCCGGCCTGGTAGTCCTCGACCGCCTGGATCAGCTCCGCCCGGGTGTTCATCACGAACGGGCCGTAGTGCGCCACCGGCTCCCGGATCGGCTGCCCGCCCATGATGTAGAGCTCCAGGGCCGGGCTGTTGCCGTCCTGCGTCGGGTCCGCGGTGACCCGCAGCGCGTCGCCCGCGCTGTGCGTTGCGAGCTGGCCGATGTGGATGGGCCGCCGGTCGGTGCCGACGGTGCCCCGGCCGGCCAGCACGTAGACCAGCGCGTTGAAGTCCGGCCGCCAGGGCAGGCTCAGCTCCGCGCCGGGCTGCAGCGTCACGTGCGCGATGGTGATCGGGGTGTGGGTCGACCCCGGGCCCTGGTGCCCGGCGATCTCCCCGGCGATCACCCGGATCAGCGCGCCGCCGTCGGGCGTGGTGAGCAGCGCCGACTCGCGGCCCCGGATGTCCTGGTAGCGCGGCGGGATCAGCTTCGCCACCTTGGGCAGGTTGACCCAGAGCTGGAGGCCGTGGAAGAGGCCACCGCTCGTCACCAGGTGCTCCGGCGGCGCCTCGATGTGCAGCAGGCCGCTGCCGGCCGTCATCCACTGCGTGTCGCCGTCGGTGATGGTGCCGCCGCCGCCCTGCGAGTCCTGGTGGTCCATGATCCCGTCGATCATGTAGGTCACCGTCTCGAAGCCCCGGTGCGGGTGCCACGGGGTGCCCTTCGGCTCACCCGGGGCGTAGTCGACCTCGCCCATCTGGTCGAGGTGGATGAACGGGTCCAGCTCGCTCAGCGGAACCCCGGCGAAGGCCCGGCGGACCGGGAAGCCCTCGCCCTCGTAGCCGCTCGGCGCGGTGGTCAGCCGGCGGACCGGCCGGAAGGTGGTGGACTCGTCCAGCTGCGGCAGGCGGGGCAGGACGAGGACGTCGTCAACGGTGATCGCGGGCATCTCGGGCTCCTTACTTGTCGGCCGGGGTGGACGACGCGTCGCGGTCGGCGCGCAGGCGCCGGCCGAGCCGCTCGAAGACCCGGGTGAGGCAGGCGACCTCGGCGTCGTCGAGGTCGTCCATCAGGTGGGTGCGCACGGAGCGCAGGTGGTGCGGCGCCGCCTCGCGCAGCGCCAGCAGGCCGGCGGCGGTCAGCACGGCCTCGCTGCCGCGCCGGTCCTCCGGGCACGACTGCCGGGCGACCAGGCCCCGCTTCTGCATGGAGGAGATCTGGTACGTCAGCCGGCTCGGCGAGAAGACCAGCCGCCCGGCCAGCTCACCCATGCGCAGCCGCTGCCCCGGGGCCTCGGAGAGCAGCACCAGCACGTGGTAGTCGGCGAAGGTCAGCTCGCTGTCCGTGCGCAGATCGTCCTCGAGCTGCGTGAAGAGCCGCTGGCTCGACTCGATGTACGCCCGCCAGCAGGCCATCCGCTCGCTGTCCAAGCTCTCCGTCATGCCCGGAACAGTAGCACTATTTAAAATTTCAACAAGCCCTCCAAAGCGCCTGTGAGCCGCGTGACAGTGGTGCTTGACGGTGGTGACGTTGAAATCTGAATAGAAAGGGCGGTCACCGGGCGGAGGCCGGGTGTGCCGGCTGGCCGGGCTGCCCCGGTGGCTAGGGTCGGGGAGTGGACGATCTCGACCTGCTCGACTGGCGGGAGCGGGTGGCCCGGCTGCACCTCTCCGACCTCGACCTGACCGGGTTCCGCACGGCACGGGACGAGCTGTTCCGCACCCACCCGTGCAGCCCCCTGCCGCCCGCCGACCGGGCCGGGTTCACCGGGCTGCGCTGGTACCCGCCCGATCCGGGGGCCGTGGTCGAGGCGCCGCTGCGCCCCGCCTCCGGCGCCCTCGGCATCAACACCGGCGGCCCGGACGGCGTGGTGCGGTACCGCAGGGTGGCGGTGGCCGAGACGCCCTGGGGCCCGCTCACCCTCTGGTGGATCGAGGCGTACGGGGGCGGGCTGTTCCTGCCGGTGCGGGACGCCACCTGCGGGGCGGGGAGCTACGGCGGCGGGCGGTACCTCACCGACACGGTCAAGGGCACCTTCGGGCGGGGCCTGACCGTGCTCCCCGGTGGCCGGGTCCGGCTGGACGCCAACTACCTCTACAACCCCAGCTGTGCGTACGACGACCGCTGGGCCTGCCCGCTCGCCCCGCCAGAGAACCGGGTGGACGTGCCGATCCGGGCCGGCGAGCTGGCGTACCACTGAGCCGGCGACGCCCCGGTGCGGCGGGCGCGCCGGGGCGTCGAGGACAGGCCGGTCAGCGGGCGGTCGCGCCGGTCGGGGTCAGGTGCATCCGACCCAGCAGCTGCCGGGCCTGCTCGGCCACGTCGGCCTCCACGGTGACCGCGTACTCGCTGGCCCGCAGCGAACTGGCCGAGGTGAAGTCGCGCCGGCCCCCGCTCATCGCGTGCGCCATCGCGCCGAAGACGGCACCCCAGATGGCGCCGATCACCAAGCCGGCCACGATCACCGCGACCCAGTTACCGACGGTGAAGATGCCGAAGAGCAACCCGATGAAGAGCCCGAACCAGGCACCCGTACCCGCGCCCACCAGGGCGGCCCGGCCCGTGGTCATCCGGCCCATCACCGTCTCGACCAGGGTCAGGTTCGTCCCGACGATCGCCGTGCGTTCCACCGGGAACCGGTTGTCGGCCAGGTAGTCCACCACGCGCTGGGCGGACGGATAGTCCGGGTACGACCCGATCGTGACGGTCGGCGGGCCGGCCCGGGGGCCGTGTCCGTCCCCGCTCGGCGCAGCCGGACGGCCGCCGGGACCGGACGGGAGGTTGTCGCTGCCCGGCATGTTGGGCCGCCAGGGCGAGGCCGAGGGTCTGGTCATGAGCTCCTCCTTCGTCAGCCCGCCGCGTTCCCGCCGCTGTCGGGCGGTAACGCGTCCCGGAGGACGGATTGACTGCGCCGGCCGGGGCCGCGCATGCCGGCGGGCGGGACCGGGTAGACACGACCGTGCCACGGATCAACGACCACGGGTTCCTCGCGGACGGGCGCAGCGCGGCTCTGGTCGACCGCGACGGCGCGGTGAACTGGTGGTGCCCGGCCCGCTTCGACGGACCGTCGGTCTTCGGGCGGCTGCTCGACGACACCGCCGGTCACTGGAGCATCCACCCCGAGGGCGACTACACCAGCGAGCGGTCCTACCTGGACGACACGTTGGTGCTGCGCACCGTGTTCCGTACCCGGACCGGAACGGCGGCGGTCACCGACGCCCTGGCGCTGGAGCCGGGCGCCCGCGGCCACGACGTCGGGGTGCGGTCGCCACGGGTCCTCGCCCGGGTCGTCGAGGGACTCTCCGGCGAGGTGCCGATGCGGGTGGAGTACCAGCCCCGCTTCGAGTACGGCCAGGTCCACGCCTACCTCAGCGAGACCGACGGGGTGATCGACGCGACCGCCGGCGCGTGCCACCTCCAGTTGCGCGCCAACGTGCCGATGACCTGCGACGAGGGGATGGCGTCCGGCCGGTTCACCGCCCGGGTCGGCATCGCCCACCACTTCACCCTCGGGTACGCGCCGACCTTCGGCGAACAGCCGCCCGCGCTGCCCGACGCCGACCAGGTGATCGCCGACACGGTGGCCGGCTGGCGGTCCTGGGCCGGGCTGCACGAGTACCGCGGGCTGTACCGGGACGAGGTGCGCCGCAGCGCCCTGGTGGTGCAGGGGATGACCTACGGGCCGAGCGGGGCGGTCGTCGCGGCGGCCACCACCTCGCTGCCCGAGGAACTGGGCGGGGACCGCAACTACGACTACCGCTACGTGTGGCTACGCGACTTCAGCCTCACCCTCCAGGCGCTCTGGCTGGCCGCCTGCCCGGACGAGGCGAACCGGCAGTTCGGCTGGGTGTCCCGGGCCATGGGCCGGATCGACGACGGCCTGGTGCCGATCATGTACGGCGTCGAGGGCGAGCGGGACCTCACCGAGCACCGCCTCGACCACCTCGCCGGCTACGCCGGCAGCCGGCCGGTGTTCGTCGGCAACGACGCCTGGCGGCAGCGGCAGACCGACGTGCTCGGCGAGATCCTCGACGCCGCCTGGCTGATGCGGCACTACCTCGACCCGATGTCGCCGGACGTCCGCCAACTGCTGCACGCCCTCGCCGATCAGGCGGTGCGGGACTGGCGCCGCCCGGACGCCGGTATGTGGGAGGCCCGGGACGCCGAGCGGCACTACCTGTCGTCCAAGGTGCAGTGCTGGACCGCGCTGGACCGGGCCGTCCGGTTCGGGCCGCGGATCGGCGACCCCGACGACGTGGCCCGCTGGGCCGCGGCCCGGGACGAGGTACGCGAGGCGGTGCTGACCCGGGGCTGGAACCCGCGGGTCGGGGCGTACACCGGGGCCTTCGACTCCGACGACCTGGACGCCTCGGTGCTGATCATGCCGTTGGTCGGTTTCCTGCCGGCCGGCGATCCGCGGATGCGCGCGACCATCGACGTGGTGGAACGCGGGCTCTCCCGGGACGGCCTGCTGCGGCGCTGGAAAACCGACCCGGCGGGCTTCGTGATCTGCTCGTTCTGGCTGGTCGGCTGCCTGGCCGAGGCCGGCGAGCTGGACCGCGCCCGGCACCTCTTCGAAGACCTCGCCGCCCGGGTCAACGACCTCGGCCTGTACGCCGAGCAGATCGACCAGGCCACCGGCGAGCAACTCGGGAACTTCCCGCAGGCCTTCTCGCACATCGGTCTGATCAACGCCGCGGGCCAGATCACCGACGCCGCCGAGCAGCTCGGCGGCCGCGCCCGACAGCCCGTGCCCGCCGGCACGCGGGACCAGGGCCAGGGCGGCTGACCGTCCGCCGACCCTGGCGCCGGCGCGCGGAACGGGGGGAGAAGACGGCAGGATCGGGGCGTGGAGCTGGTCATCATCGCGGACACGCACCTGCCGAAGCGGGCCCGGGAGCTGCCCGCGCCGGTGTGGGCGGCGATCGACGCCGCGGACGTGGTGCTGCACGCGGGGGACTGGGTGGACGTGTCGCTGCTGGACGCGCTGGAACGACGCGCCCACCGGCTGGTCGGCGTGTACGGCAACAACGACGGACCGGAGCTGCGCGCCCGGCTGCCCGAGGTGGCCGAGGTCGAGCTGGCCGGGCTGCGGGTGGCCGTGGTGCACGAGACCGGGCCGAAGGCCGGGCGCGAGCGGCGCTGCGCGGCCCGCTTTCCGGACCGCGACCTGCTGGTCTTCGGGCACTCCCACATCCCGTGGGACAGCCAGGCCCCCGGCGGCCTGCGCCTGCTCAACCCCGGTTCGCCCACCGACCGCCGGGCCCAGCCGTACGCCACCTACCTGACCGCGCGGGTGGCGGCGGGGCGGCTCGACCGGGTCGAGCTGCACCGCCTGCCGCCGCGCTGACGGGCGTACCACTACCCGGGCCTCCGGTCCGTCATGCCGGCCGGCGAATACGATCATCGGGTGACTGCGGGCCGGGCGGGTGTGGTGGTGGTCGGCGCGGGCATCGCCGGCGTGGCGTGCGCCATCGAGTTGGTCCGGGCCGGCATCCCGGTCGAGCTGCGGGAACGGGCCCGGGTGACCGGCGGGCGGATGGCCAGCAAACGCTTCGACGGCCGCCCCGCCGACCTCGGCGCGGCCTATTTCACCGTCGACGACCCCGACTTCGCCGCCGTGGTCGATCACTGGCGGGCCGCCGGCCTGGTGCGGAAGTGGACCGACACCTTCCTGGCGTACGGGCCGGACGGGCGGCGCGAGGTGCCCGGCCCGACCCGCTGGGCGGCACCGCGCGGGCTCCGCTCGCTGGTCGAGCACCTGGCCCGGGACCTCACCGTCACGCACAACCGGCTCGTGATGACGGTCGAGCCGGGGCCCCGGGTGGACGGCCGGGCCGCCGAGGCGGCCGTGCTCGCCATGCCGGGCCCGCAGGCGGCCCTGCTGCTCGACCCGGCGCTGACCGAGGCGACCCGGGCGGTGGCCGGGCAACGCTGGTCGTCGGCGCTGGCCGGCGTGCTCCGGTTCCCGGCCCGCCGCTGGCCGGACTTCCGTGGCGCGTTCGTCAACGGGCACCCGGTGCTCGGTCTGGTCTGTGACGACGGCGACCGGCGCGGCGACGGAGCCCCGGTGCTGGTCGCGCACACCACGCCGGAGTTCGCGGCCGGGCACCTGCTCCAGCCCACCGCCGCCGGCCCGGCGATCGAGGAGGCGGTACGGGACCTGTTCGGCCTCCCCGAGCCGGCCGAGCTGACCCACGTGCACCGGTGGACGTACGCCAAGCCGGTCCGGGGCGGCGACGGGACGTATCACCTGGACGACGACGGGATCGGCCTCGCCGGGGACGCGTTCGGGCGGCCCCGCGTGCAGAGCGCCTGGCGGTCCGGCCGCGACCTGGGCCGGGCGCTGGCCGCCCGGCTGCTCGCCGAGCGGGGCTGAGTACGCCCGCAGCCGCCCACCGGCCGGGTCGTGCCGTGACCCCGGTCAGCCCCGGACGCCGCCCAGGGCGGGCTCGTCCGTCCGGCCGCCCTGGGCGGCTCCGAGGGTCCGTTCGCCCGCCCGGTCCAGCAACTGCATCACCGGGGTGGCCGCGATCCCGTGCACCACCGCCGAGACGACCACCACCAGGCCCACCGTGGCCCAGAGCAGCCTGGCCTGCGGGAAGTCGGTCCGGCTGGTCGCGTAGGCCAGGTAGTAGAACGAGCCGACGCCACGGATGCCGAACAGCGCGATCACCCAGTGCTCCGCCGGCCGCCCAGGCGCGCCGCGCAGCGCCAGCCAGCCGGCCAGCGGCCGGATCACGAAGACCAGGGCCAGCCCCACCAGCGCCGCCGGCCAGGTCAGCGGGGCGAGCAGTCCGCCGATCACCGCGCCCCCGAGCAGCAGCAACAACAGCACGGTGAGCAGCCGCTCCACCTGCTCGGCGAAGCCGTGCAGCACCGAGTGGAACTCGTGGGTGCGCTCCGCGGCCCGGATCGCCCGGGCGGCCACGAAGACGGCCAGGAAGCCGTACCCGCCAGCCACCTCCACCAGCCCGTACGCCAGGAAGGTCGCGGCGAGGGCGAGGAAACCCTCGGCGTGCCGGGCCAGCCGCAGGTCGCTCGGCGCGCGGAAGAAGAGCTTGCCGAGCAGCCAGCCGATGAGCAGGCCACCACCCACCCCGACGGTGAGCTTGTAGAGCACGTCGAGGGTGATCCAGCGGGCCAGCCAGTCCGCCGGGGCGAGGCTGGTGGTGGCGATCGCGATGGCCGCGTACACGAAGGGGAACGCCAGCCCGTCGTTCAGCCCCGCCTCCGAGGTGAGAGCGAAGCGCACCTCGTCCTCCGAGTCCTCCACGTCGGTCGGTTCGCCCACCTGCACGTCGGAGGCGAGCACCGGGTCGGTCGGGGCGAGCGCCGCCCCCAGCAGCAGCGCCGCCGCCGGCACCAGTCCCGCCCACCACCAGCCGAGCAGCGCCACCGCCGCGATGCACAGCGGCATGGCGACCGCCAGCAGCCGCCAGGTCGACGACCAGCGGGCCCAGCTCGGCGGCCGGTCGATCTTCAGCCCGGCGCCCATCAGCGCGACGATCACCCCCACCTCGGTGAGATGGGTGGTGAGCGCCGGCCAGCGCAGCGGGTCGGGGGAGGGCAGCCCGGTGGGGAGCAGGAAGACCAGCATCCCGAGGCCGAGGAACGCGATCGGCATGGAGAGCGGGCGCCGTTCCAGCACGCGCGGCAGGACACCTGCCAGCAGCGCACCGACGCCCAGCAGCGCGAACGCGACATCGACCGGTTCCACGAGCAGCCTCCCCGCGGGTCAGTCGAGCGTGGCGATGGCGCTGTCCCCGAGGCCGTCGAGGAGGGCGGCCGGATCGTCGTAGACCGCCACGGCGCCGGCCCCGGCCAGCTCCGCCCGACCGGTGCCGCCGCAGGTCAGGCCGATGCAGGGGATGTCCAGCTTGCCGGCCGCCGCCACGTCCCAGACCGAGTCGCCGACGAACACCACCCGCTCGGCGGTCAGCCCGGACTGGTCCAGCGCGGCGACCAGGATGTCCGGCGCCGGCTTGCTCTCCCCGGCGTCCGCCGAGGAGGTGACGGCGTCGATCACGTCGTCGGCGGCGGCGAGCGCGGCGCGTAGGGCGGCCACCTCGTGCTCGGCCGCCGAGGTGGCGAGCACCACCCGCAGCCCGCGCGCGGCGCAGGCGCGCAGCAGCTCCACCGCGCCGGGCAGTGGCGTCAGCCGCTCCCAGTACTCGGCGTACCGGGCGTCGTGCGAGTCGCGCAGCTTGCCGTCGCCGTCCCGGTCGCGCTCCGGCCCGAGCAGGTGGTCGAGGAGCTTGTCCGACCCCATGCCGATGGCCCGGTGGATGCGCGCCATGGCCACCTGGTGTTCGGCCTGGCGCAGCGCCTCCCACCAGCTCACCGTGTGCAGGTACGTGGTGTCGACCAGGGTGCCGTCCACGTCGAAGAGGACGCCGCAGCGGTTGTCGTCGGGCATGGCGCTTCTTCTACCCTCGCGGGCCGCCGCCGACGCGCCACTCAGCCGGGCGGGATGAGGATTTCGAACCACACGGTCGAACCGCGCACCGTCGGGTCGGTGCCCCAGGCGTCGCTCAGCTCCTCGATCAGGCCCAGGCCCCGCCCCCGGCTGCTCAGCGTTTCGGTGCGGGCCCGGGTCACCTGGCCCCGGGTGCCCGAGTCGGCCACCGAGACCAGCAGCCGCTCCGCGCTCAGGTCGATCTCGACCCGGGCCGCGGTGCCGGCGTGCAGCAGCGCGTTGGTGGTCAGCTCGCTGGTGCACAGCACGGCGGAGCCGACCACTCCCTCCGGCACCCGCCACTCGGTGAGCTGGGCGGTCATCCAGTGCCGGACCCGGCTCGGCGCGGTCGGCTCGGCCGGCACCTCCATGCTCGCCGAGCGGCTCGGCTTCACCGCGTGTTCCACCGCCAGCACCGCCACGTCGTCCTCGGTGGCGCCGGGCACGGCGGCGGTGGCCACCGCGCAGAGGGCCCGGGGGTCGCTGCTGCCGGCGGCGGTCACGGCCGCGCCCAGCCCGGCCAGGCCGGCGCTCAGGTCCTGCCAGCGCCGCTCCACCACTCCGTCGCTGTAGAGCAGCAGGGTGTCGCCGGGGCGGAACGGCACGGTGGTGGTCCGCGGCTGGCAGCCCAGGCCCAGCGGCGGGCCGGGCGGCAGCTCGACGTACTCGGCGGCGGGCTCCGCGTCGGCCGGGCGGCGCCGGATCAGCGGCGCGGGGTGACCGGCGCTGGCCAGCGTGATCCGCTCCCGGTCGGCCTCGATCACCCCGAACACCACGGTGACGAAGAGTTCCTGCGTCCCGCCCTCGACGCCCAGGCTGGCGACCAGCCGGTCCAGCCCGGCCAGCACCGCGTCCGGGCGAGGGTCGGTGAGCGCCAGGGCGCGCAGCGCCGCGCGTACCTGGCCCATCCGGGCGGCGGCCTGCACGTCGTGCCCGGCCACGTCGCCGAGGACCACGCCGAGCGCCCCGGTGGGCAGCACGAACGCGTCGTAGAAGTCGCCACCGGCGGCGTTGCCGTCGACGCCCGGGTCGTAGCGGGCGGCGATCCGCAGCCGGGGCAGGTCGGGCAGTCGCTCGGGGAGCATGCTGCGCTGGAGCAGCTGGGCGGTGCCGTGCTGGGTCTCGAACCGGCGGGCCCGCTCGGCGGCCTGGCCGATCAGCTCCGCCGACGCGGCGAGCAGCGCCCGCTCGGCCGGGGACCACAGGTGCGGCGCCTGGTTGCCGACAGTCAGCGCGCCGCGGATCACCGCCGAGCGCAGCGGCAGCGAGGCGAGCGCCCGGATCTTCTGGTCGTGCCGGTCCGCCGCGGTCTCCCGCAACGGGTACCCGTCGGTGATGAAGGAGGGCACCCCGCTGCGCGCGGCCACCACGACCGGGACGGCCGCGTCGGCCGGCATCCGGCGCCACAGCGGCGGCAGCCGTTCGTCGGCCTCGTCCAGCAGCTCGCCACGGACCCGGCGGACCATCCGCCAGGCCGACCCCTCGTCCACCACGATGGAGACCCGGTCGGCGTCGAAGGAGTGCAGGCAGTAGCGCAGGGTGACCCGGGCGACGTCGTCCAGGGTGAGCGTGCCGGAGAGCGCGGCGGCGAATTCGCTCAGGCTCTGCAGCTGTTGGGTGAGCTGGGTGGTCTGCGCGGCCACCGTGAGCACGCCGACGATCTCGCCCGAGCTGTCCCGGACCGGTGAGTAACCCCGGGTGAACACCGCCGGCTCCGCGCCGCCCCGGTGCCGGTCGATCGGCAGCACCGCCTCCCGCTCCAGGAAGGGCTCGCCCCGCCGGTACGCCCGCTCCAGCACCTCGCTGGCGCCCGGCTCGTGCCAGATGTCGGCGTACACCTCCGCGGCCGGCCGGCCGAGCGCGCCCGGGTGCCGGGCCCCGATCAGCTCGGCGTACCCGTCGTTGTAGAGCAGGACCAGGTCGTCGCCGTAGAGCAGGGCCATCGGCACGGGCGAGGCGAGCACCAGGTCGACCACGGCCCGGACCGCCGGGTCCCAGCCCTCGGGCGCGCCGAGCGGCGTGTCCGCCCAGGGGTGGGCCAGCACGGCACCGGCGGCGCCGGACGTGGCGGCGGCCCGCTGCGGGGAAGCTCCCGGGGTGGGGGCTGACGGCGTGGGAACCCGCCCGACGGTTCCTGGCATGACCGCAGCCTATCCGGAGCGTGGCGCAGACGTTCCGATCACGTGTCCGGGTGGCGTACCGGATCGTCGCGGCTGGGCCGTTGGGCCAGGTCAGGGCCGGTACGACAACTGGTGTCGGGAAATTGAGGTTGTCCGGCGCGGCGTGCTCTCCGTAGCACCGGGTATGCGGGCGGCTGTTCACGCCGTGGTCGTGGGCGCCCGCGCCGTGTCTCAGGTCAGGTGGCGGGGGTCCAGCGAGCGGGCCAGGGCGCAGACCGCGAGCAGACGGGTGAGCAGCCAGTCCGGCTGCGACCAGTCGACCGGGGCGGCCGGCGCCTGCCAGCCGTGCTCCCGGGCCGCGGCGCGGATCCCCTCGGCGTACCCGGCGAGGGCGGCGACGGTCAGCGGCCGGTGATCGCCGTGCAGGCTGTCCCGTACGGCCGCGGCGTGCTGGTCGACGACGGCGAGCAGGCCGGGGTTGGCGACGGCCGCGGCGAGTCCGGCGGTGCCGAGGGCGGCGGTGAGCGTGGTGAGGGTGGCCCGGGCGGCCACCGCCGCGGAGCGGGCCGCCGCCCGGTTGTCAGGCACGCGCATGGTGACCGAGGCTAGCCGCGCGGCCACCGGGGCGGCCTCGTCCGACCGGCCGATACCCCGGTCGTCCGGGTGATGTCCGGTCCTCGGCACAGGGATTTGACCCGGCCGTGCGGGGGCAGAGAGACACCGCGCCGTCGGCGCGACCGACTCCAGGGCGGAACGGAAGGGGACGGGACGGTGGACGGACCGGACGACGCGCACCGCCGGCCGGCGGGCGTGAGTGACGCCACGGTCGAGGCGCTCGGCAAGCTCAGCGAGGCCCTGGAGACCGTGGAGCGGGCCCGGGGCCACCTCTACTCGGTGCACCAGTTGATCGGTCACGCGGACCTCATGCTGGACGACGTGGTGGCGCTGTTCCGGTCCGCCGGGCACGACGAGATCGCCGACCGGATCGACCGGGACCTGCTCGGCCGCAACGTCATCGCCGGACGCTGGACCTTCCAGATCGTCGAGGACTTCGACGACGGGTACTACGCGCTCTTCCGCGAGCTGGATCGGCGGGCCCGCGAGGAACTGGTCGGCGG
>NZ_JAPDPH010000119.1 GCF_026013475.1 Micromonospora yasonensis
TCGCGCAGGCGCTGCACACCGCCGCCGGGCAGCGCAGTGCCCGCAAGGCCGCCGACCCGGTCCGGCTCCAGGTCGATCCGCTGGCCCTGTTCTGACCCCGTCCGCGGGCTGACGTGCCGCGCCCGGATCGTCGCCGACGGTTGGTGACCAGGGGTTTGTCGCACACCTCGTGCGGCAAATCGGTAAACAGCGCGTGATAGCCTTTCCCGTCATGCCCGGGCGGACGACGGCTCCAGGTCGCGGCGCGGCGTCAGACGCGCCGAGCTGGAGTTGGCGGACGACGGCTCCAGGTCGCGGCGCGGCGTCAGACGCGCCGAGCTGGAGTTGTCGGAGGGTCGCGCGCACCGACGGCAGCGCGGGGAGCCGAGGCCAAATCGATGATGTCAATCAGCCGGTGAGCAGGGGTGGACCAGTCGTGACCGTTCGTCAGTCGATCGTCTTCAACGGTGACCTCGGCAGCGGCAAGAGCACCGTCTCCGTCGAGATCGCCAAGCGGCTGAACATGCGCCGGGTCAGCGTCGGCGACCTCTACCGGCAGATGGCCGAGGAGCGGCAGATGACCGCCCTCCAGCTGAACCTGCACGCCGAGCTGGACCAGGCCGTCGACGGCTACGTCGACCAGCTCCAGCGGGACATCGCCGCCTCCGGTGAGCGGCTGGTGATGGACTCCCGGCTGGCCTGGCACTTCTTCACCGACGCGCTCAAGGTGCACATGATCACCGAGCCGACCGAGGCGGCTCGCCGGGTGCTGGCACGGCCGTCCGGCCCCGCGGAGAGCTACACCTCGGTCGAGGAGGCGAAGGCCAAGCTCAGGGAGCGCAGCGAGAGCGAGCGTGGCCGGTTCATCGTGCGGTACGGCGTCGACAAGGCCCGGCTGCGCAACTACGACCTGATCTGCGACACCACCCGGGCCACCCCGGAGCAGGTGATCCAGCACGTCATCGACGTGTACGAGGGCCGGCTCGGGGCGGACGTGCTGCGTGACGGCCGGCCGCTGCTGCTGCTCGACCCCGCCCGGGTCTACCCGACCGAGGACGTCGCCGTCCTGCGCGGGCTCTGGGAGTCCGAGTTCGTCGGCGGCGTGGCCGACGCCGGCGACGAGGCCCTGGCGCCGTTGACCATCGGCTACACGGGCGAGTACTTCTTCGCGGTCGACGGGCACCGCCGGCTCAGCGCCGCCCTGCAGAGCGGCTTCTCGCTGGTGCCGGCCCGGCTGGTCGCCGAGGTGGACGAGCCGGTGGTCGGCGGGATGAGCGCGATCGACTACTTCACCGCCCAGACCCGCCCCAGCCTGATCCACGACTGGGAGGCGGCGCACGGCACCCGGCTCTCGTTGCCCGAGCACGCCCTGTTCGGCGGGGACGCGGTGCTGGCCGGGGAGCCGGGCACCGGCGCCTGAGTCACCGCCCGCGCGGGGCGCGGGATCGCCGGACCGGGCGTACCGGAGCATGATGAAGGTCTCCGATCGCTGGGGAGGCCGACCGTGGATCCTGCCGACGCCCTCGAACTGCTGATGTCCCCCGCGGGTCGGGTCGACCCGTACCCGACGTACGAGCAGTTGCGGGCCCACGGGCCGGTCGTCTCGGCCGGGCCGGCCTTCTACCTGGTCACCGGGTACGCCGAGGCCGACGCGATCCTCCGCGACGCCCGGTTCGGGGTGATGGACGACGACCTGCGCGACCAGTTCCTGCCCGGCTGGCGGGAGAGCCCGGCCGCGCTGTCTATCTCCCGGTCGATGCTGCGTACCAACCCGCCCGACCACAGCCGGATGCGGCGGCTGGCGGCCGGCGCCTTCACCCCGCGCCGGATCGCCGCCATGCGGGATGTGGTCCTCGCGCAGGCCGACGAGCTGATCGACGGGATGCTGGCCCGGGGCCGGGACGGGGCGGTGGTCGACTTCCAGGCCGAGTTCGGGTATCCGCTGCCGGTGGGGGTGATCTGCGCGCTGCTCGGGGTGCCGGCGGCCGACCGGCCGCTCTTCCGGCGCTGGGCCACCGACCTCACCGGGATCCTGGAGCCGGAGACCACCCCCGAGGAGCTGGCGGTGGCCGACCGGGGCGCGACCGAGCTGCGCGACTACTTCGCCGAACTGGTCGCGGCCCGCCGGCGGGCTCCGGCCGGCGACCTGACCACGGCGCTGGTGCAGGCGCACGACGGCGACGGCCATAATTCGGCCTCCGGCGAGCGGCTCTCCGGCGACGAGTTGCTGGCCAACCTGATCGTGCTGCTGGTGGCCGGCTTCGAGACCACCACCAACCTGCTCGGCAACGGCCTGGTCGTGCTGCTGGACCATCCCCGCGCGGCGGCGGCGCTGCGCGACGATCCCGAGTTCGCCCCCGGTTGCGTCGAGGAGCTGCTCCGGTACGACTCCCCGGTGCAGCTCACCTCCCGGATGAGCACCGCCCCGGCCCGGCACGGCGACGTCGACCTGCCCGCCGGGAGCTGGACGATCGTGCTGCTCGGCGCGGCGAACCGGGACCCCCGCCGCTACCCGGAGCCGGAGCGCTTCGACCCGTGGCGCCCGCAGGTCCACCCGCTCTCCTTCGGTGACGACGCGTCGCCGGTCACCGATCGCGGTACGCCGGCCGGGACGGCGCGGGCCACTCCGTAGACTGGTACGGCACCACTCGTCCCAGTTGAAGGAGCCACCCCGCGTGACCGTCCAGCCCATCCGTCTGTTCGGGGATCCGGTGCTGCGCACGCCGGCCGATCCGGTCGTCGACTTCGACGCCGAGCTGCGCAAGCTGATCGCCGACCTGACCGACACGATGCGCGAGCAGAGCGGGGCCGGCCTGGCCGCGCCGCAGCTCGGGGTGGGCCTGCGGGTGTTCACCTTCGACGTCGACGACGTCCTCGGGCATCTGGTCAACCCGGTGCTGGAGTTCCCGGACGAGGAGGAGCAGGACGGCCCGGAGGGGTGCCTGTCCATTCCCGGGCTCTATTTCGACACCAAGCGCCGGCAGAACGTCGTCGCCAAGGGCTTCAACGGCTACGGGGACCCGCTGCAGATCGTCGGCACCGGCCTGATGGCCCGCTGCGTCCAGCACGAGACCGACCACCTCGACGGGGTGCTCTTCGTCGACCGGCTCGACGCGGCCGGCCGCAAGGCGGCCATGAAGGCGATCCGCCAGGCCGAGTGGTACGACCCGGCCACCCCGCCGACGGTCAAGGTCAGCCCGCACGCCGCCGGCAACCCGTTCGGCCTGGGGCGGTGACCCGGATGCGCCTGGTCTTCGCCGGCACCCCGGCGGTCGCCGTGCCCGCCCTGGACGCCATTGCCGCGTCCGGCCACGAGCTGCTGGCCGTGGTCACCCGACCCGACGCCCCCGCCGGGCGGGGCCGGGGCCTGGTCCGCTCGCCCGTCGGCGCCTGGGCCGACGCGCACGGCGTCGAGGTGCTCACGCCGGCGAAGCCGCGCGAGCCGGAGTTCCTGGACCGGCTCCGCGAGCTGGCCCCGGACTGCGTTCCGGTGGTCGCGTACGGCGCGCTGGTGCCGCCGGTGGCGCTCGAGATCCCCCGGTACGGCTGGATCAACCTGCACTTCTCCCTGCTGCCCGCGTGGCGTGGCGCGGCACCGGTCCAGCACGCCGTGCTGCACGGCGACCAGCTCACCGGCGCCAGCGTGTTCCAGCTGGAGGCGGGGCTGGACACCGGCCCGGTGTACGGCACGGTGACCGACGAGATCCGACCCACCGACACCTCCGGCGACCTGCTGGAGCGGCTCGCCCACGCCGGTGCCGGCCTGCTGGTGGCCGTGTTGGACGCCCTCGCGGCGGGCACCGCCCGGGCCGAGCCGCAGCCCGCCGACGGGGTGACCCTCGCGCCGAAGCTGACCGTCGAGGACGCCCGGGTCCGCTGGACCGATCCGGCGTTCGCGGTCGACCGGCGGATCCGCGCCTGCACGCCGGCCCCCGGCCCGTGGACCACCTTCCGCGGCGACCGGGTGAAGCTCGGCCCGGTCAGCCCGGTGGCGAACGGCCCGGAGCTGAAACCGGGCGAGCTGCTGGTCGAGAAGTCCCGGGTGCTGGCCGGTACGGCCACCGGGCCGGTGCAGCTCGGCGAGGTGCGGGCGGCCGGCAAGAAGGCCATGTCGGCGAGCGACTGGGCGCGCGGCGCCCGGGTCTCCGCCGGCGAGGTGCTCGCGTGACGGGGCCGTCCGAGCCCCGGGGCGACGGTTTCCCCGCCGACCGCCCGCGCGGCGGGTCGGCGCGCCCGTCCGACGACCGCGGCGGCCGCCCGGACGCCGAGCGCGGGGGCCAGCGGTACGCCGGTGGCGGGCGGTCCGGCGCCGGCGACCGGTTCCGCGAGGGCGGTCGGCCGACCGGCGGGCAGCGTGGTGAGCGCCCCGGCCGGCGGGCCGAAGGGGCGGCCCGCGAGGGGCGCTTCGCCGGCGACCGGCGCGGCGGCCGTCGCCCGGCACGCCCCGCCGTCGACCTGCCCCGGCACGTGGCGTACCAGGCGATCGCCGCGGTGCACCGGGACGACGCGTACGCCAACCTGGTGCTGCCCGCGCTGCTGCGCGAGGAGGGGCTGACCGGCCGGGACGCTGCCTTCGCCACCGAGCTGACCTACGGCACGCTGCGGCGCACCGGCACCCTGGACGCGATCATCACCGACGCGGCCGGGCGGGACGTGCAGCGGATCGACCCGCCGGTGCGGGACGCGCTGCGGCTCGGGGCCTACCAGCTGCTGCACACCCGGGTGCCGGCGCACGCGGCAGTCTCGTCCACCGTGGACCTGGTCCGGGCCGTCGGACCGGGCGCCACCGGCTTCGCCAACGCGGTGCTGCGCGAGGTGGCCACCCGGGACGCCGACGGCTGGGTGGCGAGGCTCGCCCCGTCGCTGGAGACCGACCCGATCGGGCACCTGGCGCTGGCGTACAGCCATCCGCAGTGGATCGTGCGGGCCTTCATGGAGGCGCTCGGCGGCGACCTGGGCGAGACCACCCGGCTGTTGATCGAGGACAACGAGCGCCCCCCGGTGCACCTGTGCGCCCGGCCGGGCCTGGCCGACCCGGTGGCGCTGGCCGACGAGGTCGGCGGGGCGCCCGGCGCCTTCTCTCCGTACGCGGTCTACCTGTCCGGCGGCGCACCGGGCGAGCTGCCGGCGGTGGCCGAGGGGCGCGCCCACGTCCAGGACGAGGGTTCCCAGTTGGTGGCGAACGCCCTGGCCGTCGCCCCGCTGGACGGCCCCGACGGCCGTTGGCTGGACCTGTGCGCCGGGCCGGGCGGCAAGGCCGGCCTGCTCGGCGCCCTCGCCGCGCAGCGCGGCGCCCGGCTCACCGCCGTCGAGGTGGCCGAGCACCGGGCCCGGCTGGTCGCCCAGGCCACCCGCGGGCTGCCGGTGAGCGTGCTCAACACCGACGGGCGCACCGTCGGCGCCGACCCGAAGCTGCCCGAGGGGCACTTCGACCGGGTGCTGGTCGACGCCCCGTGCACCGGGCTGGGCTCGCTGCGCCGCCGGCCGGAGTCGCGCTGGCGGCGCCAGCCGGCGGACCTGCCGCCGCTGACCCGGTTGCAGCGGGAACTGCTCACCGCGGCGCTGCGCGCGGTGCGGCCGGGCGGGCTGGTCGCGTACGTGACCTGCTCGCCGCACACGGTGGAGACCCACGTGACGGTGACCGAGGCGTCCCGCCGCTGCGGCTTCCCGGTCGACTTCGTCGACGCCCGACCGCTGCTGCCGCCCGGCATGCCGGGCCTCGGAGACGGCCCCACGGTGCAGCTCTGGCCACACCGCCACGGCACCGACGCCATGTTCCTGGCCGTCCTCCGCAGAGCCTGACCCCCGTTTGGCGGGTTGATCAAGGAGTTTGCGTCCGGAGACCGCCGCGGCTCTCGGCGACGCGAACTCCTTGATCGACCGGCGGGGCACGGCGGCAGCCGGCTGCCGTGGTGGGTCATCCCGGCGGGGGGAGTGTTCAGGCGGGATGTGACACCCCGTTGACTCTCTGATCGATACATGTAACTGTTCCGATCACCGGTCCGTCGACCCGGGGCGCCCACCGGAGCCCACGGGTCACGCTCCACCCCGCCCGTACGCCCCGCCGACCTCCACGAGGAGTCGCCATGAGACGTGCCACCCCGACCGCGGGCCTCGCGCTCGCCCTGTTCGCCGCGATGACGGCGACCCTGGCCGGGACCTCCGCCTCCGCCGCCCCGGCGGCCGCGGCACCCGCCCTGGCCGCCGCCGCGGCACCGGACATCTCGATCACCAACGTCCAGGCCCACCTGACCCAGCTCAACACCATCGCCACCAACAACGGCGGCACCCGCCGGGCCGGCTCGGCCGGCTACACCGCCTCGGTGGCGTACGTGAAGGCCAAGCTCCAGGCCGTCGGCTACACGGTCACCGAGCAGAACTGCACCACCTGTACCTACCCGGCGAGCAACCTGATCGCCGAGTGGCCGCAGGGCCCCGCCGACCAGGTCATCATGTTCGGCGCCCACCTGGACAGCGTCTCCGCCGGCCCGGGCATCAACGACAACGGCTCCGGCTCGGCCACCCTGCTGGAGAACGCCCTGGTGCTGGCGCAGCAGAACCCGTCCATGACGAAGCGGGTCCGGTTCGCCTGGTGGAACGGCGAGGAGCAGGGCCTGCAGGGCTCGAAGCACTACGTCAGCCAGCTCACCGCGACGCAGAAGAGCTACATCAAGGCGTACTACAACTTCGACATGGTGGGCTCGCCCAACGGTGGCTACTTCATCAACCGGGTCACCTCCACCACGGCCGCCCCGCTGAAGGCGTACTGGGACTCGTTCGGCCTGCAGCCGGAGGAGAACACCGAGGGGCAGGGCCGCAGCGACGACTACTCGTTCGCCAACGCCGGCATCCAGACCTCCGGGTACGCGGCCGGCGCCAGCTACACCAAGACGGCGGCCCAGGCCACCAAGTGGGGCGGCACCGCCGGGGCGGCGTACGACTCCTGCTACCACAAGGCCTGCGACACCACCAGCAACATCAATGCGACCATCCTCAACCGCAGCGCCGACGGCGTGGCGTACACGATCTGGCAGCTCGCGGTCGGCACCGGCACGCCGACCAACGACTTCTCCGTCGCGGTGAGCCCGACCTCCGGCAGCGTCCCCCAGGGCGGCTCCACCACCGCCACCGTCAGCACCGCCACCACCAGCGGCAGCGCCCAGACGGTCAGCCTGTCCGCGTCGGGCGCCCCGAGCGGGGTGACGGTGAGCTTCAGCCCGTCCTCGGTGACCTCGGGCGGCTCGGCCACCATGACGGTCAACGCCTCGTCGACGGCCGCCCCCGGCAGCTACACCATCACGGTCACCGGCACCGGCTCGGTCACCCACACCGCCACCTACAGCCTCACCGTGACCGGCACCGGCGGCTGCGCGGGCGGCCAGCTCATCGGCAACAGCAGCTTCGAGTCGGGCACCACCCCGTGGACCGCCACCTCCGGTGTGATCACCAGCTCGACCGGCCAGGCGGCCCGGACCGGATCGTACAAGGCCTGGCTGGACGGGTACGGCACCTCGCACACCGACACCCTGTCCCAGTCGGTGACCCTCCCGACCGGGTGCAGCAGCTACACCCTCGCGTTCTGGCTGCACATCGACAGCGCCGAGACCACCACCACGACCGCCTACGACAAGCTGACCGTGCAGGTCGGCAGCACCACGCTGGCGACGTACTCGAACCTGAACAAGGCCACCGGCTACACCCAGCGCACCTTCAACCTCGCCGGGTACGCCGGCCAGACGGTGACGCTGAAGTGGACCGGCGTCGAGGACGTCTCCCTGCAGACCAGCTTCGTCATCGACGACGTGACGCTGCAGGTCGGCTAGGCGGTCCGGCCGGGGCGGGGCGGGCGCCGGCCCGGCCCGCCCCGCTCACCGGATCGGCAGCGCCTTGCTGCCGGCGCCCTTGAGCGAGCGGGTCAGCGTCCGGTCCGACAACCACAGGAAGCACTGCACGCCCCGGTTGCCGTCCTTCCACTCCTCCTCGCCGTAGGGGTGGTAGATGATGGTGCCGGCCCGGTACTGCATGTCGCTGTTGTCCGGCACCTTGACGTACTTGGCGACCAGGCTGCGGCACGCCTTGTGCGCGCGCTGCGCGGAGCGGTTGAACTCCGCGTACGGGACGTCGGGGAACTGGTAGACCCCGACGAACTCCGCGCGGTGCTTCGCGGTGCAGGCGACCGCCCGCATCTCGTCGATCTCGTCCTTGACCAGCTTCGGGTTGAAGCACCCGTACGCCAGCGGGGAGCCCGGCTTGAGCGTGCCCCGCAGGGTGCCGGTGCGCGCGGTGACGCTGCCGTCGTCGAGGCTGGCCACCTCGGCGACGTCGCAGCGGAACCAGCGGGCCCCGCCCTTCCAACCGGGCGCCGAGGGGAACACGACGGAGAGCAGCAGCCGGCCGCTGTGCCAGTCCGCCCCGACGGCCTTGGTGACCTGCTGGTCGCACTGCGTCCGGGCGGTGCGCACCCCGTTCGACCCCGGGCGCGGCGGCGTGGACCGCTCGGCGTCCGGGCCGGTCAGGGTGCCCACGTACAGGGTCTCGGCCCGGTGCGAGACGGCGCAGTCGACCGGGTTGTAGCCGCTCAGGTAGCCGACGTCCTGGATGCTGGAGTGGCAGGCACCGACCTCCGGCACGAAGGCCTTGGCGGCCGGCAACGCGCGCCAGTCGTCGGCCAGGTCCCGGTCCACCCCGCCCGGGGCGCCGCAGCCCGCGAGCGCCAGGCCCGCCGTCACGCTCACGGCGGCCGCCGTCCACCATCGCCGCATCGCACCGACCTCCCCGTCGTCGTGGTCGCGCCGGCCTGGCGGCGTCGACCATTCCCGCTCGGCGTTACCGCGCGGCGATCCGGAACGATCGACCGCCACGGCGGTGGAGCATACGGTACCGGGGGCTCAGATGACGGGTAGTCCCTCCGGGCCGGCACGGCGTGCGGAACGTGACCGTCCCGGTTGGAGTTTCGCCATCTTTCCGCCATTCGGCCAGTCACGCCTGGCCTCTCGTTCCGCCGAACCGCTCCGGACGGGCTCATTGCGCACCCGGTGTCACGTCCGGATCACCAGGAGTCTCCGTCGGTGCCGCGCTGTGAGCGGCGGATGACCGCATTCGTACACTGGCCCGGTGACCGTACCGCCGCCGATCATCGCCCCCAGCATCCTGGCCGCCGATTTCGCCCGCCTCGCCGACGAGGTCCGCGCCGTCGAGCACGCCGCCGACTGGTTGCACGTGGACGTCATGGACAACCACTTCGTGCCGAACCTGACCATCGGGCTGCCGGTGGTGCAGAGCCTGCGGGCGGCGACCGAGCTTCCCTTCGACGTGCATCTCATGATCGAGGACCCGCGCCGCTGGGCGCCCGGGTACGCCGACGCCGGGGCGTACAACGTCACGTTCCACGCCGAGGCCTGCGACGATCCGGTGGCGCTGGCCAAGGACCTGCGCTCGGCCGGCGCCAAGGCGGGGCTGGCCATCGACCGGGACACCCCGATCGAGCCGTACCTGGAGCTGCTGCCCAGCTTCGACACGCTGCTGATCATGACGATCAAGGCCGGCTTCGGCGGCCAGCGGTTCATCCCGCAACTGCTCGACAAGGTGCGCGCCGCCCGCCGGCACGCCTCCGCCGGCCACCTGGAGCTGCGCATCGAGGTCGACGGCGGGATCGCCGCCGACACCATCGAGCAGGCCGCCGCGGCCGGCGCCGACGCGTTCGTCGCGGGCACCGCGGTCTACGGCGCCGACGACCCCGCCGAGGCGGTACGCCGGTTGCGCGGGCTGGCGGAACGCGCGACTACCGGGGCCTGACGTGGACCCGGCCGGCGATCGACCCGACGTCATCCTGGTCGTCGACGACGACGCGGACATCGCCCGATTCGTCGAGTTCAACCTGCGGTTGCACGGCTTCGAGGTGCTGCACGCCGGCGACGGCCAGGAGGCCCTGGAGGTCATCGAGCGGCAGCGGCCGGACCTGGCCGTGGTGGACCTGATGATGCCCCGGATCGACGGTCTGGAGCTGACCCGCCGGCTGCGCGCCGACCCGATGACCTCGGCCCTGCCGGTGATCATGCTGACCGCCAAGGGCATGACCGTGGACAAGGTCAACGGCCTCGCCGCCGGCGCGGACGACTACCTGGTCAAGCCCTTCGACACCGCCGAACTGGTCGCCCGGGTCAGCTCCACGCTGCGGCGCAACAAAGAGTTCCGGGAGGTCTCCCCGCTGACCGGCCTCCCCGGCAACAGCCGGATCCGCCGGGAGATCAGCGACCGGGTCCGCAACGGCACCGACTACGCCGTCGGCTACATCGACATCGACCGGTTCAAGAGCGTCAACGACCGGTACGGCTTCGTCCGCGGCGACGAGTTCATCTCCGCCCTGGCCCGCAGCCTGCACCGGGCGGTCGTCTCGATCGGGCTGCCGCCGGCCTTCCTCGGCCACGTCGGCGGCGACGACTTCGTCATCGTCTGCGCACCCGCCCAGATCCGGCCGCTGACCAGCCGGGCCGTGGTCGACTTCGAGAAGGCCGCCGATGCCCTCTACGACCCGACCGACCGGGAGCGCGGCTTCGTCGAGCTGAAGGACCGGCGCGGCAACATCCGGCGGGCCGCCCTGGTCACCCTCTCCATCGGGGTCTCCCTCTCCGACGCCAGCAAGCGGTTCACCGACCCCCTCGAGGCGATCGCGGTGGCGTCGGAGATGAAAACGGTCGCCAAGAGCCAACCCGGGTCGTACGTCGCGGTCGACCGGCGTAGGGGCGTCCCGTGACACCCCTGTTCTTCCTGTGAGGTACCTCGCCTCTGTGGCGCCACCCCCGCCATAACGTGTAAGACTTCCCGTGTACCCACCACGCGCTGGCGGGGCTCGGTGAAATTCCGAACCGGCGGTGATCCACGGTCCGACCGTGGTAAGCCCGCGACCCGGACGGCTTCGGCCGGACGGTGGACCTGGTGAGAATCCGGGGCCGACGGTTGGGGAGCGGTTCGTCCGCCCTCCAGACAGTCCGGATGGGAGACAGCGCGCGGGACGGGGAGGCCCCTGCCGGCCGCCGCGTTGTCGGCTGCCGCCCGGGCTCTCCGGGGTCGGCTCCGCCGTCCTCGGGATCTCCGCCGCCGCCTGTCCGCGGCATCCGTGCCGCCGTTCCCGACCCCGCCGCGCGCGACCGGCGAGCGAGAGGGCAGGGGCAGGCGATGGCGAGCGTCTCCATCGACGAGGCGATGCGTCGCGCGATCACGCTGGCCGCCCGCGGCCTCGGCACCACCAGCCCCAACCCGGTGGTCGGCTGCGTGCTCCTCGATCCGGACGGCGAGATCGTCGGGGAGGGATTCCACGCGTACGCCGGCGGCCCGCACGCCGAGATCGTCGCCCTCGCCCAGGCCGGCAAACGGGCCCGGGGCGGCACCGCCGTGGTCACCCTGGAACCCTGCGACCACACCGGCCGTACCGGCCCGTGCAGCCACGCGCTCATCGCGGCCGGGGTCGCCCGCGTCGTGGTCGCCGTCCCGGACCCCAACCCGGTCGCCTCCGGCGGCGCGGCCACCCTGCGCGCCGCCGGAATCGAGGTCGAGATGGGGGTACGCGCCGACGAGGCCGAGGCCGGCAACATCGCCTGGCTCACCTCGATGCGCCGGGGCTGGCCGTACGTGATCTGGAAGTACGCGGCCACCCTCGACGGGCGCTCGGCCGCCGCCGACGGCAGCAGCATGTGGATCACCTCCGAGGCGGCCCGGATCGACGTGCACGCCCTGCGCGGCACGGTCGACGCGGTGATCGCCGGGGTGGGCACCGTGCTCGCCGACGACCCCCGGCTCACCGCCCGCAACCTGCGCGACGGCACCCTGGCCATCCGGCAGCCGCTGCGCGTGGTGGTGGACAGCTCGGGGCGTACCCCGGCCGAGGCCCGGGTCCGCGACGGCGCCGCCCGGACCTGGATCGCCACCGCCGCGGAGGTCGGCGCCGGCCCGGACGGCCGGGTCGACCTGCCGGCGCTGCTCGCGGAGCTGCACCACCGCGGCGTCCGGGCCGCCCTGCTGGAGGGCGGTCCCCGGCTGGCCGGCGCGTTCCTCGCCGCCGGCCTGGTCGACAAGGTCGTCGGGTACGTCGCGCCGAAGCTGCTCGGCGCCGGGCCCACCGCGCTGCTCGACGCGGGCGTGAAGACCATCGCCGACGCCATCGACCTGGAGCTCACCGACGTTACGCAGGTCGGTCCCGACCTGCGGATCACCGCGCTGCCCCGAAAGAGGGAGGCCTGACATGTTCACCGGCATCGTCGAGGAGTTGGGCGAGGTCGTCCGGACCACCGAGACCGGAGGCGACTCCGCGCTGGTCGCGATCCGCGGCCCGCTGGTCACCTCCGACGCCCGGCACGGTGACTCCATCGCGGTCAACGGGGTCTGCCTGACCGTGGTCGACGTCGACGGCGGTGTCTTCACCGCCGACGTGATGGGGGAGACCCTGCGCCGCACCGCGCTCGGCGCGCTGCGCCCGGGAGACCCGGTCAACCTGGAACGCGCCGCCGCGCTGAACAGCCGGCTCGGCGGGCACCTCGTCCAGGGCCACGTCGACGGGGTCGGCGAGATCGTCGCCCGGGAGCCGGCCGCGCAGTGGGAGACGGTCCGCTTCCGGCTGCCCACCGGGCTCGCCCGGTACGTGGTGGAGAAGGGCTCGATCACCGTCGACGGCGTCTCGCTGACCGTCGCCGAGGTCGGCGACGACTGGTTCGCCGTCGGGCTGATCCCGACCACCCTCAAGCTCACCACCCTCGGCGCCAAGGGCGTCGGGGACCCGGTCAACCTCGAGGTGGACGTGCTGGCCAAGTACGTCGAGCGGCTGCTCGGCGACCGGCTCGCCGGAGGTGCCCGGTGAGCGGCCCGCTCGGCTGGCTGCTCGACGCCCAGGTCCACGTCGCCGGCTCGCCGGTGCTGGTCCGGGAGATCGTCGGCAACGTCTTCGGGCTCGGCTCCGCGCTGTTCGGGCTGCGCCGGCTGGTCTGGGCCTGGCCGGTCGGCATGATCGGCAACGCGCTGCTGTTCACCGTCTTCCTCGGCGGGGTGTTCGCCACCCCGCAGGCGCACGACCTCTACGGCCAGGCCGGCCGGCAGGTCTTCTTCTTCGCGGTCAGCGCGTACGGCTGGTGGCGCTGGTCGCGCAACCGCCAGGCCGGCGGCGGGGAGCAGCCGGCGGTCATCCCGCGCTGGGCCACCTGGCGGGAGCGGCTCGGCCTGCTCGCCGCCGCCGTGGCCGGCACCGCCGCCGCCTACCCGGTGCTGGCCGCGCTCGGCTCCTGGGGGCCGCTGCCGGACGCCTGGATCCTGATCGGCAGCCTGCTCGCCACGTACGGCATGGCCCGCGGCTGGGTGGAGTTCTGGCTGATCTGGGTCGCGGTGGACGCGGTCGGGGTGCCGCTGCTGCTGCAGGGCGGCTTCTACCCGTCGGCCGCCATGTACCTGGTCTACGGCGGGCTGTGCCTGGCCGGCCTGGCCGCCTGGTGGCGCACCTCCCGGACCACCCCGCCCGCCCGCACCCCGATCCCGCCGACGTACTCGGAGGCCGTGGCATGAGCACCTTTGGCTCTATCGAGCAGGCGGTGGCGGACATCGCCGCCGGCCGGCCCGTCGTCGTGGTCGACGACGAGGACCGGGAGAACGAGGGCGACCTGATCTTCGCGGCCGAGCTGGCCACCCCGGAGCTGGTCGCGTTCATGGTCCGGTACACCTCCGGCTACATCTGCGTGCCGCTCACCGAGAGCGAGTGCGACCGGCTGGACCTGCCGCCCATGCACCACACCAACCAGGACCGGCGGGGCACCGCGTACACGGTGACCGTGGACGCCCGGGAGGGGATCAGCACCGGCATCTCGGCGGCCGACCGGTCGCACACCATCCGGCTGCTCGCCGACGCGGCCACCGACCCGACCGACCTGGCCCGCCCCGGGCACGTGGTGCCGCTACGCGCCCGGGAGGGCGGGGTGCTGCGCCGGCCCGGGCACACCGAGGCGGCCGTCGACCTGACCCGGCTGGCCGGGCTGCGCCCCGCCGGCGTGCTCTGCGAGCTGGTCAACGACGACGGCACCATGATGCGCCTGCCCGACCTGGAGAAGTTCTGCGCCGAGCACGGGCTGACCCTGATCACCATCGCCGACCTGATCGCGTACCGGCGGCGCACCGAGAAGCAGGTGGAGCAGGTCGCCGACGCGCGGATGCCCACCCCGTACGGGGTGTTCCGGGCGCTCGGCTACCGCAGCGACTTCGACTCGGCCGAGCACGTGGCGCTGGTCATGGGGGACCTCGGCGACGGGCGGGACGTGCTGGTCCGGGTGCACTCCGAGTGCCTCACCGGGGACGTCTTCGGCTCGCTGCGCTGCGACTGCGGCCCGCAACTGCAGGCCGCCCTGGCCCGGGTCGGCCAGGAGGGGCGCGGGGTGGTGCTCTACGTGCGCGGGCACGAGGGGCGCGGCATCGGGCTGCTGCACAAGCTCCAGGCGTACCAGCTGCAGGACCAGGGCCGGGACACCGTGGACGCGAACCTCGACCTGGGGCTGCCCGCCGACGCCCGCGACTACGGCACCGGCGCGCAGATCCTCTACGACCTCGGCGTCCGCTCGATGCGGCTGCTGACCAACAACCCGGCCAAGCGGGCCGGCCTGGAGGGGTACGGCCTCACGGTGAGTGGCCGCGAGGGGCTGCCCATCCGGTCGAACCCGGAGAACGTGCGTTACCTGCGGACCAAGCGGGACCGGATGGGCCACCTCCTGGAGGGGCTGGACGAGGTGACCGAGGCGCCGATGGGCCGCCCGGTCGCCGGCGACGAGATCGGAGCGTAGGCATGGCGGGTTTCGGGGAACCGGGCGTCACCGTGGTGGACGCCGACGGGCTGACCGTCGGCATCGTGGCCGCGCGCTGGCACGGCGACCTCACCGACCACATGGTGGAGCGGGCGGTGGCCGCCGCCGAGGCGTGCGGCGCACGGTCCGTGGTGGCCCGGGTGGCCGGCTCGGTGGAGCTGCCCGTGGTGGCCCAGGCGATGGCCCGCCGGTACGACGTGGTGGTGGCGCTCGGCGTGGTGGTCCGGGGTGCCACGGCCCACTTCGACTACGTCTGCCAGTCGGTGACCGAGGGGCTGACCCGGGTCGCGCTGGACGAGGGCAAGCCGGTGGCGCACGGGGTGCTCACCGTGGACACCATCGAGCAGGCCCGCGACCGGGCCGGCCTGCCCGGCTCGGCGGAGGACAAGGGTTGGGCCGCCACCGTCGCGGCGCTCGACGCCGCGCTGGCCATCCGTGGCCTGGACGCCACCAACGGCCGTCGGGTCGGCTTCGCCTGACACCGGCGGGGTCAGAGCCGGCCGGCCTCGATGATCCGGCGCAGGAACTGCCGGGTGCGCGGCTGGGTCGGCTCGCCGAGCACCTGCGCGGGCGGGCCGGCCTCCACCACCCGCCCCCCGTCGAGGAAACAGACCTGGTCGGCGACCTCGCGGGCGAAGCCCATCTCGTGGGTGGCGAGCACCATGGTCATCCCGTCCGCCTTGAGGTCGCGGATCATCGCCAGCACCTCGCCGACCAACTCCGGGTCCAGCGCGGAGGTGACCTCGTCCAACAGCATCAGCCGGGGCGAGTTGGCCAGCGCCCGGACGATCGCGACCCGCTGCTGCTGCCCGCCGGAGAGCCGGTCCGGGTAGGCGTCCGCCTTCGCCCCCAACCCGACCCGGTCGAGCAGTTCCCGGGCCTGGGCCTCGGCTTCGGCCCGGGCCCGGCGGTGCACCCGGCGCGGGGCGAGGGTGACGTTCTCCAGCACGGTCAGGTGCGGGAAGAGGTTGTACGACTGGAACACCATCCCGATCCGGCGGCGGACCAGGTCAGGATTCACCCGGGGATCGGAGATCTCCGCCCCGTCCAGCTCGATGACCCCGTCGTCCAGCTCCTCCAGCAGGTTGACGCAGCGCAGCAGGGTCGACTTGCCCGAGCCGGACGCCCCGATCAGGGCGACCACCTGGTGCTCGTCGACGGTGAGGTCGAGCCCGTCGAGCACCACGTGGTCGCCGAACTCCTTGCGCAGCCCACGGCAGGTCAGCACGGGCATCTCAACCTCCGGACTGGCGTCGGGCCGCCCGCAGCGTCACCCAGTCGGTGACCGCGATGAGCGGGATGGCGAGGAGCACGAACAGCGCCCCGGCCAGGATGTAGGGGGTGTAGTTGAAGGTCTCCGCGGTGGCGATCTGGGCGGCGCGGACCGCGTCGATCGGGCCGGCCAGCGAGACCAGCCCGACGTCCTTCTGCAACGCCACCACGTCGTTGAGCAGGGGCGGGGCGACCCGCCGCACGGCCTGCGGCAGCACCACGTGCCGCATGGTCTGCCGGTAGGTCAACCCCAACGACCGGGCGGCGGCGAGCTGGCTCGGGTGGACCGACTCGATGCCGGCCCGGAACACCTCCGCCAGGTAGCCGCCGTAGGTGAGCACCAGCGCGAGCGCGCCCAGCACCAGCACCGGCGGCATCCCGCGCAACCGCAGCCCGGGCACGCCGAGGGTGAGCACGTAGAGCACGATGATCAGCGGCAGGCCGCGGAAGGTGTACGTGTAGCCGGCGGCGAGCGCCCGTACCGGGAAGAAGACCGGGCCGCGCAGGGTCCGCAGCAGCGCGATCAGCAGCCCGAGCAGCAGCGCGCCGACGGCGCAGCAGACCAGCAGCCGCACGTTGAGCCACAGCCCGGTGAGCACCGCCGGCAGGGCGTCCCGGGCGACCGCCGGGTCCAGGAACGACTCCCGGACCCGGTCCCAGCCGGGCGCGCCGGTGACGGCGAGGACCAGCAGCGTGCCGAGCACCGCCGTGGATGCGGCGGCGACCAGCACGCTGCGTACGGTCTGCCGGCGGCGGTACTCCGCCCGCCGCCGCTGAGCCGCCGAGGGGGTGTGTTCGAGCAGGCTCACGTCAGCTCAGGTGCCCCGGCCACCTGGGCGAGCCACTTCTGCTCCAGCTGCTTGAGCGTGCCGGCCTCGTCGAGCTGACCAACGGCCGCGTTGACGCAGCCGGTGAGCGGCGAGTTCTTGTCCAGCAGCAGGCCGAACGCCTCCGGCGCGCCCACCTGCGGCACCTGGCCGACGATGGTGGCGTCGGTGAGCTCCGCGCCGGTGATGTAGAAGGCGGTCGGCAGGTCCACGACCAGCCCGTCGAGCTGGCCGTTCTGCAGCGCCTTCTTGGCGTCGTCGTTGCTGTTGTAGACCCGGGGCGCGCGGGTCGGCTTGATCACGTCGGTGATCGCCTGGTAGCTGGTGGTGCCGACCTGCGCGCCGAGGGTCGCGTCCTTCAGGTCGGCCAGCGACTTCTTCCCGGCGATCTTCGAGGACTTGAGCGCGATCACCGTCTGCCGGACGAGGTAGTACGGCGCGGAGAAGTCGACCGCCTTCTTGCGTTCCTCGGTGATCGAGAACTGGTTGATGTCGAAGTCGAAGTTCTTCGGGCCGGGCGCGATGGCGGTGTCGAACTTGACCCGGGTCCAGGTGACGTCCGCGCGGGCGTACCCGAGCTTCTCGGCGACCGCGTACGCGACGGCGGCCTCGTAGCCCTCGCCGCTGTCCGGCTTGTTGCCACGGAACCACGGCTCGTACGCCGGCTCGTCGGTGGCGACGGTGAGTTTCCCCGGGGTGCGGGTCGGCAGGTTCGCCTTGGCGCAGGACGCGGTGGCGGTGGGGGAGGCGGCGCTGGTCGTCGGGTCGTCCTGCGGGGCGCAGCCGGCCGCCGCGACGGCGGCGACGACGGCGAGGGTGAGCGCGATGGGGCGTGAGCTGCGGGCCATGGCCGACAGCGTAGAGAGTTCCCCGAATCCTGCCGACGCCTGTCCCACCAGTCAGGTAGGAATCGACACCGGTGGGCTGCCCCGGCCGTGGCGAGGATGACGAGCCGGACCCGGCGCGCGTGGTCACCGGGTGCGGCTGGAAGAATCGCCTGCCGTGAAGACGTTCGAGGAGTTGTTCGCCGAGCTGCAGGCCAAGGCCGCCGCCGGCACCCCGGGCTCGGGCACGGTCGCCGCGCTCGAGAAGGGGGTGCACTTCATCGGCAAGAAGGTGGTCGAGGAGGCGGCCGAGTCGTGGATGGCCGCCGAGCACGAGGGCCCGGAGCGCGCTGCCGAGGAGATCTCGCAGCTGCTCTACCAGGCCCAGGTGCTGATGCTCGCCACCGGTCTCGAGCTGAAGGACGTCTACCGACATCTGTGAGTGCCGCCGTCCGCTGATCATCTGATCGATCGAAGGAGCACTCCAATGCTGCGTGTCGCCGTACCCAACAAGGGGGCGCTGGCCGAGTCGGCCGCCCAGATGCTGCGCGAGGCGGGATACCGCCAGCGCACCGACCCGAAGGACCTGGTCTGCCGGGACGAGCCCAACGACATCGAGTTCTTCTACCTCCGCCCCAAGGACATCGCCACCTACGTCGGCTCCGGTGACCTCGACGTCGGCATCACCGGCCGGGACCTGCTGGTCGACTCCGGCGCCCCGGCCGAGGAGATCGTCGACCTGAACTTCGGCCGGGCCACCTTCCGCTTCGCCGCCCGCCCCGACGACGTCGACTCCGTCCAGCAGCTCGGCGGGCACCGGATCGCCACCGCGTACCCCGGGCTGGTCGAGCGGCACCTGGCCGAGCTCGGCGTCAAGGCCGACGTGATCCGCCTGGACGGCGCCGTGGAGAACGCCATCCGCCTCGGCGTGGCGGACGTGGTCGCCGACGTGGTGGAGACCGGCGCCACGCTGCGCCAGGCCGGCCTGGTGGTCTTCGGCGAGCCGCTGCTGCGCTCCTCGGCGGTGCTGGTCCGCCGGGTCGGCGCGTCCGGCTCCGCCCAGCAGGAGCAGTTGCTGCGCCGGCTGCACGGCGTGCTGGTCGCCCGCCGCTACGTGATGCTCGCCTACGACGTACCGGCCGGCCTGCTGGACCGGGCCAGCTCGCTCACCCCCGGCATCGAGTCGCCGACCGTCTCCCCACTGCACCGGGAGGGCTGGGTCGCGGTGCAGGCGATGGTCCTGCGCGACGACGTGCACCGGATCATGGACGAGCTCTACGAGCTCGGCGCCCGGGCCATCCTGGTCACCAACATCCACGCCTGCCGGCTGTGAGGCCGCTGCCGGTCCCGGCCGCCCTGTCCGTGGTCGTCCTGGGCGGGGCGGCCTCGGCCGCGCAGGGCCTGGTCAACTCGGAGCTGGGCGAGCGGGCCGGCGACCCGGTGCTCGGCGCGGTGGTCAACAACCTCGGCGGCAGCCTGCTGATCCTGGTCGGGCTGCTGGTGCTGCCCTCGATGCGGGCCGGGCTGGCCACGCTGCGCCGGTCCGCCCTGCCCTGGTGGTCCTACCTGGGCGGGCTGGGCGGCGCGGCGATCGTGGTGATCGGCACGTACGTCGTACCGGTGCTCGGGGTGGCCGTGTTCACCATCGCCCAGGTCGCCGGGGGCAGCCTGGGCGGGCTGGCCGTGGACCGGGCCGGGTTGGCCCCGACCGGCCGGCTGGCGCTCACCGGTCCCCGGGTCGCCGGGGCGCTGCTCGGCGTGGTTGCGGTGACCCTCGCCCAACTGGGTCGGCCGGTCGGCGGCCTGGCGGTCGGGCCGGTCCTGGTGGCGGTCGCCGGCGGCCTGGCGGTGGCCCTGCAGTCCGCGCTCAACGGCCGGGTCTCCGCGGCCGGCACCACCGCCGCCGGGATGGCGGTCAACTTCGCCGTCAGCACCCCGCCCATCCTCGCGGTGGCCGCGCTGGTCGGGGCGTTTGCCGCCTGGCCCCGCTGGCCCGGGCAGTGGTGGCTGTACGGCGGTGGCCTGCTCGGGGTGGTGATCGTGCTCTCGCTGCTGATCGGCGTCCGCGCCGCCGGGGTGCTGCGGACCGGCCTGGCGCTGGTCGCCGGGCAGCTCACCGGGGCGCTGCTGCTGGACACGGTGCTGCCCGGCGGCGCCGGGGTCCGGCTGCCGGTGCTGGCCGGCGCGGCGCTGACCGTGCTGGCGGTGCTGGTGGCCGGGGTACGCCGACGGGTGCCGGTCCGTGTGGCGACGGAACCCGAACCCGAGCCGGATGGCAGACTGGTCGGGTGAGTGAGCGAAGGAGGGCGGCGGCGTGAGCGATTCCGTGGTGACCGTGCGACCGCGCCGGCTCCGGCTGGTCTGCTGGGTGTCGGCCGTCGCCCTGCTGGTGGTGTTCAGCGCGGTGGCCACCTCGCTGACCGGATCCACCGGCGACGGGTACGGCACCTTCCAGCGCGGCGACCAGCTCGCCATGGTCGGGCTGGGCGTCTTCGGCGCCCTCGGCATCCTGCTCTTCACCCGTCCCCGGGTGAAGGCCGACGCGCGGGGCGTCCAGGTCCGCAACGTGATCGGCTCGTACCAGCTGCCCTGGGAGGTCATCCGTGGGGTCCGGTTCGACCGGGGCGCCCCGTGGGCCAGCCTGGAGCTGCACGACGACGATCTGCTGCCGATGGTCGCCCTCCAGGCCGCCGACAAGGAGCACGCGGTGGAGGCCGTCCGCGCCCTGCGCCGCCTGCACCAGGCCCACCTCGCCTCGCTGGCCGCCGACCCCGCCCCCCACTGACCCACCTGCGCCCCGCCCAAGTCCTGCGCTGATCTTCGGGCGTGCGGCCCGGCCCGGTTTGGGGGTGGGTGGGGCAGGGGTGTAGTGTTGCTGAGTCGACCAGACTGCCCCGTCGCTGACGCGCGGTGGTCCTGAAGCGGAGCGCCTGCTCCCACCCGAGTCGCCCCCGAAGGTGGCCGGGTCCGGTCCCCGGTTCCGGGCACGTCCCGGTTCCGGATGCGCGATCATTGGATCGTGCCGACCGGTCGAGCGGGCCCTGGCATGCGCCGGGGCCTTCTGCTTTCCGGGTCGGCTCCCGCCCGGGAGCCCACGGAGTCGGCACCGTAGGAGACTCGACTCGAGGAGGCCCCATCAGCGTCGAACCACGCGTGAACGAGCAGATCCGGGCACGTGAGGTCCGACTGGTCGGCCCTGAAGGTGAGCAGGTGGGCATCGTCCCGCTGGAGCGCGCCCTTCAGCTGGCCGCGGACGTCGACCTGGACCTGGTCGAGGTTGCGCCGATGGCGCGCCCGCCGGTGTGCAAGCTCATGGACTTCGGCAAGTTCAAGTACGAGAGCGCACTGAAGGCGCGCGAAGCGCGGCGTAACCAGCAGCAGACCGTCATCAAGGAGATGAAGCTCCGGCCGAAGATCGACCCGCACGACTACGAGACCAAGAAGGGTCACGTGGTGCGGTTCCTCAAGGCCGGCGACAAGGTCAAGGTGACGATCATGTTCCGCGGTCGCGAGCAGAGCCGCCCGGAGCTGGGTTACCGGCTCCTGCGCCGGCTCGAGTCCGAGATCTCGGAGCTGGGGTACGTCGAGGCCGCGCCGAAGCAGGACGGCCGCAACATGATCATGGTGCTCGCGCCGCACCGCGCCACCAAGGCCGCCGCGGTCGCCGCGACGGCCACCCGGGGCGGATCCCGGGAACGGGCCGCGGAAGGCGCCCCGGAGGCCGGCGAGACCGCAGCAGCCGGTGAGACCGGCACGACCGCTGAGACCAGCGGCCAGTAACAGGGGAGAGACGTTCCACATGCCGAAGATGAAGAGCCACACGGGTATGGGCAAGCGGGTCAAGGTGACCGGCAAGGGCAAGATCGTTGCCCAGCAGGCCGGCCTCCGCCACAACCTGGAGAAGAAGGCCTCCACCCAGACCCGCCGGCTGACCGGCACCGTCGAGCTGGCCAAGGCCGACGTCAAGCGAATCAAGAAGCTGCTCGGCCGCTGACGCGCGCCACCTGAACCGAAGAAGGAGTTGAGATGGCACGCGTCAAGCGGGCTGTGAACGCCCAGAAGAAGCGTCGTACCCTGCTGGAGACCGCGAGCGGCTAC
>NZ_JAPDPH010000012.1 GCF_026013475.1 Micromonospora yasonensis
GCTCCACCGCGGTGATCTCGGGCTTGACCACCAACGCGACGCCGCCGGAGGCGGCACCGGAGACGACGCGGACCGCCTCGCCCTTGGACTTCGAGAAGGCGTTCACGGTCGGGTTCGGACCGATGTACGTGGCGTCGAGCGCGCCGGAGAAGAGTGCCTCGACGGCGGCCGGTCCGGCGTTGAAGGTCTTCGTCTCGAGCTTGACGCCGCTGCCGAGCTTCTCGGTGAAGATGCCCTTTTCCACCCCGACGACGGCCGGCGCGTGGGTGATGTTCGGGAAGTAGCCGAGGCGCAGCGTCACCGGACCCGCGTTGCCGGCGGCGTCGGTGCCGTCGCCGCAGGCCGCCGTGCCCAGGGTGGCCACGCCGACCACGGCGAGGGTGGCGAGGGCGACCGACCGACGGAAGGGGAGCCGTCTCATGCGTTGTCCAATCCACAGTATTCCTACTTACTTGGTAGGAAGAGTGGGGCAGGCGCGGAGCAGCGTCAAGGCTCGTCCACGATCCGGGACAGCAGACTTGAGGATTCACGGCAACTCCCACCTGTTCGATGGAGTACGCGGCACCGCCTGGCCCACCGCCCCGCCGGCCGGAGCGAGTGCCGCGCCACACCGCGGGTGCGGACCGTGCCGACGCAGTAGGGTCGATCTCGTGCCGACGCGGAGAGCCAGAATCCCAGCGACGAAGTACCCGGTCGAGCGGTTCACCCTCGACAACGGCCTGCGGGTGGTGCTCACCCCCGACCGCAGCGCCCCGGTGATCGGGGTGGCGGTGGTCTACGACGTCGGCATCCGGTCCGAGCCGGAGGGGCGCACCGGCTTCGCCCACCTCTTCGAACACCTGATGTTCCAGGGCTCGGAGAACCTGGAGAAGCTGGCCCACTTCCGGCACGTCCAGGGCGCCGGCGGCACCTTCAACGGCTCGACCCACCTGGACTACACCGACTACTTCGAGACCCTCCCGAGCAACGCCCTGGAACGGGCGCTCTTCCTCGAGGCCGACCGGATGCGCGGCCCCCGGTTGACCGAGGAGAACCTGCGCAACCAGGTTGACGTGGTCAAGGAGGAGATCCGGGTCAACGTGCTCAACCGGCCGTACGGCGGGTTCCCCTGGCTGACCCTGCCGCCGGTGATGTTCGACACCTTCCCCAACGCCCACGACGGCTACGGCTCCTTCGACGACCTGGAGTCGGCCACCGTCGCCGACGCCGCCGACTTCTTCCGCCGCTACTACGCCAGCGGCAACGCGGTCCTCGCGGTCAGCGGTGACGTCGACGTGGCCGAGGCGACCGTGCTGATCGAGCGGCACTTCGGGGACGTGCCGACCCGGCCCGCGCCGGAGCGGCCCGACTTCGTCGAGCCGGACCTGACCGCCGAGCGGCGCACCTCGTACACCGACCGGTTGGCCCCGCTGCCGGCGGTGGCCAGCGCGTGGCGGGTGCCCGACCCGGTCACCGACTTCACCGGCTACCTGCCGTACGTGGTGCTGGCCGAGGTGCTCACCGACGGGGACGCCTCCCGGCTGGTCGAGCGGCTGGTCCAGCGGGACCGGTCGGTCACCAGCGTCGGCGGCTACCTCGGCTTCATGGGCGACCCGTTCGACGTCCGCGATCCCACCGCCCTGTTGCTCCAGTCCCACCTGCCGCCCGGCGGAGACGTGGACAAGGTGCTGCGCACCGTCGACGAGGAACTGGACCGGCTGGCCACCGACGGGCTGACCGAGGGAGAACTGGCCCGTACCCAGGCCCGGATGGCCACCCACCTGCTGCGCGACACCGACGCGGTGCTGGGCCGGGCGCTGCGAATGGCGGTCCTCGAACAGCAACGCGGTGAACCGGGGCTGCTCAACGAACTGCCCCGGCTGGTCGGTGAGGTGACCGAGGAGCAGGTCCTCGCCGCCGCCGCCACCCTGCGGCCGGAGCGCCGCGCGTCCATCGAGGTCATCGCCGGAGGTGTCCGGTGAGCGCAACCGTGGAGACCGGAACGCGGCCGCTGCCGGCGCTCGGCCCGAACCGCCGGCTCAAGCTGCCCAGTCAGGCCGAGCGCACGCTCGGCAACGGGCTCACCGTGATCGCCGTACGCCGGCCCGCGGTACCCCTGGTCGAGCTGCGGCTCTGGATGCCGTTCGGGCGCGCCCACCTGGCCCGCGGCGCCATGCTGGCGCAGACCGTGCTCGCCGGCACGGCCACCCACACCGCCACCCAGATCGCGGCCGAGTTGCAGAAGGTCGGCGGCGGCCTCTCCGCCGGCGTCGATCCGGACCGCCTGATGCTCTCCGGCGCCGGCCTGGTCACCGGCCTGGGCCGGATGCTGGAGATCCTCGCCGACGTGCTGACCGGGGCCACCTACCCGGTTGACTGGGTGGAGACCGAGCGGGACCGGCTGGTGGACCGGATCCAGGTCGCCCAGAGCCAGCCCGCGCACCTGGCCCGGACCGCGCTGCTCAAGCGGATCTACGGCAGGCATCCGTACGCGGTTCAGACCCCGGAGCCCGACCAGGTCCGTGCCGTCAAGCCGCCCGCCCTGCGCAAGCTGCACGCCGAGCGGGTGCATCCGGCCGACGCGGTGCTGGTGCTGGTCGGCGACGTGCAGCCGGAGCACGCCCTGGACGCCGCGGAGCAGGCGTTGTCCGGCTGGAACGGGGACGGGCACGTCGCCGAGCTGCCGCCCGCGCCGCCGCTGGAACCCGGCCCGCTGCTGCTGGTCGACCGCCCCGGCTCGGTCCAGTCCTCGCTGCGGATCGCGCTGCCCGCGGTGCCCCGCACCCACCCCGACCACGCCGCGCTGCAACTGGCCAACCTGGTCTTCGGCGGCTACTTCTCCTCCCGCTGGGTGGAGAACATCCGGGAGGACAAGGGCTACACCTACGGGCCGCACTCGATGGTCGAGCACTCGGTGGCCGGGTCGGTGCTGGTCGCCGGCGCCGAGGTGGCCACCGAGGTGACCGCCCCCGCGCTGCTGGAGACCACGTACGAGCTGGGCCGGCTGGCCGCCCTGCCGCCTAAGCCGGACGAGCTGGAGCAGGCCCGCCAGTACGCCCTCGGCACGCTCCAGCTCGGCATGTCCACCCAGGCCGGGCTGGCCTCGCTGACCAGCGCGTACGCCGGCAACGGGCTGCGCCTGGACTTCCTCGCCGAGCACGCCGCCCGGCTGGCGAAGGCGACCGTGGACGACGTGGCCGAGGCGGCCGCACGTTACCTCGCCCCGGCGAAGGCGGTCACCGTCGTGCTCGGTGACGCCGAGCGGATCGCCGACTCGCTCGCCACGCTGACCCCGGTCCGTACGGAGTCGGCGTGAGCGAGCGGAGCGAGGCGGCGGCGTGAGCGAGCGGAGCAGTTGGCTCAGCAGCGTGGCGGCGGCATGACCGGCGAAGCTCCGCCGCTGGCCCGCGCCACCCTCGATCGGGCGGCGCACCGGCGTACCGACCCGGACTGGCTCGCCGAGGCGTGGGAGCGGGCTCGGGTGCTGGTGCTCGACTCGACCGACGACGGGCGGGCGCTGGTCCGTGGCCCGGCTTCCGACCACTCCGGCTCGGCGCGTCTGACGCCGCGCCGCGACCCGGAGCAGTCGGCCGACCAATCCGGCTCGGCGCGTCTGACGCCGCGCCGCGACCCGGAGCAGTCGGCCCCGCGGGAGCTGGTGCTGATCGGTTCCGGTGAGCTGCCCGAGGTGCCGCGCTCGGTGCCGATGTTCCTCGGCCTCGAGCCGGACGGCGTACCGGTCTTCGCGGTGGACGCGCCGCTGCCGGAGCTGCCCGGGACCCGGCGGGCCAACCTGCGCGAGGTAGGCCACCTGCTGACCGACCGGGACGCGGGCATCTTCACCACGGCGCTCGCCCTGCTGAACTGGCACCTGCGGCACCGGTACTCGTCGGCGACCGGGCACTCCACACAGGCCGACGAGGCGGGCTGGTCCCGGGTCGACGCCATGGGCGACCGGATGTGGCCGCGGACCGATCCGGCGATGATCGTGCTGATCCACGACGGGACGGACGGCCCGGACGGCCGCTGCCTGCTCGGCAACAACGCCACCTGGGCGCGCAGCCCGGGGCAGCGCCGCTACTCCTGCCTGGCCGGCTACGTCGAGCCGGGCGAGTCGGCCGAGGCCGCGGTGCTTCGCGAGGTCCGCGAGGAGGTCGGCGTCGGGGTCGACGAGATCGCGTACGCGGGCAGCCAGTCCTGGCCGTTCCCGGGCTCGCTGATGCTCGGCTTCCTGGCCCGCGCCGACGCCGACGAGCCGATCCGGGTGGACCCGGCCGAGATCGCCCACGCCCGCTGGTTCACCCGCCGGGAGATCGGCGCCGCACTGGCCGGGGGGCCGGTCCTGGTGGACGGCGGCGACCGGCTGGTGCTCCCGCCGCCCTCCTCGATCGCCCTCTTCCTGGTCCACCGCTGGCTCGACGGCCACTGCTGACCCGGCGTCCTCGGCCAGGTCGCCGATGCGGCGATCGAGCTGTCCGGCACGTCCAGCGTCGGTGACCGGCACGGCGGCGTGCTGCGGGCGGCCCGGATGCCCGGCGGACCGGCGGGCGGAAACGCGGCCCCGGCCCGTGGCCGTCGTTGCCGCGGCGGTCACGGGCCGGAGACACGGGCCGCCGTGGCCGGGTAAGGCGAGGAACGCGGCGGGGGAGCCGGTCCGACCACGACGGACGTCAGAAGTGGATCAACTGCCGTCCCACCGGTAGGGGTACGCGGGATCCGCATCCTCGATCGGGAGCACCTTGACCCGGTGCCGGCCACAGCGGACCGCCCCGACCGACGCCAACGCCCGGGCCAGCACCAGCGCGGCCTCCCGGTCCTCGGCGTGGACGACCTGGCGACGGGCTTCCGGCGCGGTGGTCTCGTCCCGCAGCCGACCACCGCCCGTCCACGCGGCGGCGATGTCGGTCTCGGCGACGGCACGGATCTCGGTGCGGACGATCAGGAACCGCATGAGTGTCCTCCGGGTACGGACGGACGGATACGCGCTGGAACTTCCACGTCACTCTTTCGACATGTTACGCCCCGTGGTCGTCCCAGCAAGTGAAACTCAGCGATTCTTCGGGGTCGTCGACCGATCGGAGGACCCCAGGTCAGCACCGTTGTCAGGGTGGGCAGGCGAAGGGGCCGCCGGCCCGACGCCGACGGCCCCTTCAGGTTGGCGGATCAGTTCAGGACGAACTGTCCGTTCTTCGCGCCGGCGATGAAGCCCAGCCATCCGGCCCGGTTGAACAGCAGCACCGGCCCGCCGCGGTCCTTGCTGTCCCGGAGCGCCACCGCCGCCGGCCCGGTACGCAGGGGCGCGACCTCGACGCAGTTCGAGGTCTGGCTCCGGGTGCTCTTGCGCCAGGCGGCGCCGGCGAGCTGCTGCGCGAGGTCGGACGAGCTGTTGCGGATCTCGTTCATGGTTCTGCTCCTGGTCTGGAGTGATCCGATGGGACGAGTGACGCCGCGGGCCGGACGGGTGGTCCTGTGGGGATCACCGGTCCGTGGTCAGACGCCCCGAGTCGCGGCGGCGCTGGACCGGCGCCGTTGCCGGACCGTACGCCACTGTGGACTCGGCTGCCGTGTCGGGCCGTCCCGTCGCCTCGATGAGCCAGGAGAGGGTGTCCGATGCGGAGAGCGCCGCCGAGCATAGCCACTCGAACACCACTTTATAGCGATTTAGGGTGTTTAGCTCGGTCGACATGACGTCGGTGAACCCACCTTCGATGGCGAGTGTCTCCGGGTCGAGGGGATCGGCGAACCGGTAGACCGAAAAGGCGGTCGGCGGGAGGTACCAGTCACCGACCCGGGTGTCCCGTAGCAGCAGGTGCAGGGTCACGTTTGGCAGCATGGCCAGCTCGCACAGGTGGACGAGCTGCTCGTGCAGCACGTCCAGCGGCCCGGCCCGGTGGCCCAGCGCCGCCTCCTCGAGCACCGCGGTGTAGCGGGGCGCGTCCGGGCGGGTCAGCAGGGACTGGCGGGCCTGGCGTGCGCGTACCTCGGTCTCCGGGTCCTTGCCGCCCTCCGGGTCGCCGGCCTGGTCCGCCACCCGGGCCGCGGAGATGATCCGGTGCCGGGCGTACCCGGGGGTCTGGAGCAGCCCCGGGACCAGCACGGGGTTGTACTCCGAGATCTCCGAGCAGCCCGCCTCCAACTCGGCGAAGGCGCGCTGCTGCTCGGTCATCACCGGGAAGTTGCGCAGCCAGCCGCGCATGTCGCCGGCCTCGTGCGTGATCGCCAGCAGCTCCTCGCGCTGCGCGTCGCCGGCGCCGTAGAGGGTGAGCAGAACGCCCACATCGTCCGGGTCGGGGCGGCTGCGGCCGTTCTCCAGCCGGGACAACTTGGACGCGGAGGCCCAGCCGATGCGCTCGATCACCTGGTCTCCGGTGAGGCCGGCCTGCTCGCGCAGCCGGCGCAGCTCGGTCCCGATCCTGCGCCGGCGCAGGATCGGGCCTGGTGCGGTAGGAGGCACGGTCTCCTCTTCTCCGTCGACCGCCGCAAGACGCGACGATAACTGTATGAAATTCGCCCCCCACGGTCAGTATGGACGGCGCGACCGGCCTTGGAGGTTTCCGGCGGGGGCGTGTCACGAGACAAAAAGAGGACTGTGGAGGGGTGCTCACGGCGTCGGACGAGGAGGTCCGGGCCGGACACCCGCCCCCGACGCGCCCGCCGAGGGCGCTGCCCCTCGGGAGGGAACCCGATGCGCACCGTCCTACGCCGCCCCGACTTCCGCCTGCTCTTCGTGGCGCTGGTCGCCAGCATGGCGGCCGAGTCGGTCCTGCTGCTGGCCCTCGCCGTCTGGGTCAAGGACCTGACCGGATCGGACGGCATGGCCGGCGCGACCATCTTCGCCATCATCGCGCCGATGACGCTCGCCCCGCCGGTCGGCTGGCTGGTCGACCGGTACCGCCGCCGGCCGTTCTTCGTGGCCGCCAACCTGGGCACGGCCGTGCTGCTCAGCCCGCTCTTCGTCGTCCACGACCGGGCCGACGTCTGGGTCATCTACGTGGTGGCGGCCCTGTACGGCCTGTCGTACATCACGTTGAGCGCGGTGCTGAGCGGGCTGATCCGGCACCTGGTCCCGAGCGACCTGCTGGCCGACGCGAACGGCGTGCTGCAGACCGTCCGGCAGGGCCTCCGGCTGGTCGGCCCGCTCGCCGGGGCCGGCCTGTACGCCGCCGTCGGCGGCTGGCTGCTGGTCGCCCTCGCGATGACCGGCTTCCTCACCGCCGCCGCCGTCGTCGGCCTGCTCCGGGTCGCCGAGACCCCGCCGTCCGGCACCGACCTGAGCTGGCCGGCCGAGCTGGGCGCCGGGCTGCGGCACCTGGCCGGCGAGCCCGCGCTGCGCCGGGC
Organism: Micromonospora yasonensis; assembly: GCF_026013475.1. GTDB lineage: Bacteria > Actinomycetota > Actinomycetes > Mycobacteriales > Micromonosporaceae > Micromonospora > Micromonospora yasonensis. The sequence continues at coordinate 7,318 of NZ_JAPDPH010000012.1, forward strand.
CCTGCTCGGGTACGGGCTGGGCTCGCTGGTGATGGGCTTCACCGAGTCGCTGATCTTCGCGTACGTGGACCAGGGGCTGCGCCGGGACGTGGCGTTCGTCGGGGTGCTGGTCACCGTGCAGGGGATCGGCGGGCTGGTCGGCGGGCTCCTCTCCGCCGCCGTGGTGCGCCGGGTCGGGGAGCTGGGCGCGCTCGCCGCCGGGGTGACCTTCTTCGGGCCGGCCGCGCTGGCGCTGGCGTACCCCCGGCTCTGGCTCGGCGTGGTGGCGCTGCTGCTGGCCGGGCTCTCCCTGCCGCTGACCATGGTGGGGCTCAACACGCTGGTCCAGCGGCGTACCCCGCCGAGGCTGCTCGGTCGGGTCGCCGCCGCGTCGGAGGCGCTGGTCAGCGGTCCGCAGGCGCTCTCCATCGGCACTGGGGCGCTGCTCGTCGGGGTCTTCGACTACCGCCTGCTCTTCGCCCTGGTCGGGGTGGTCACCACCGCCGCCGGCGGCTACCTCTGGCGGGGTCGCCGCCTCACCGCGCCCCCGCGCCCCCTGGTCCACATCCCCGCCCCGCGCCGTCCGCTGGCCGCCGTCGAGCCGGACGTCGTCGCCGCGACACGCCGGCGCCGAGCGCGGTGATTTCCCGACCAACGCACAGTGGCCGCCCGGTGGGGGCGGCCACTGTCGCGGATATGCGTCGGTCAGCTGGGGAGGGCGGCCAGGTGCTGCTTGACCTGGGTGATCGAGGGGTTGGTGAGGGCGCTGCCGTCGGCGAAGCGCAGGGTGGGCACCGTCTGGTTGCCGCCGTTGACGCTCATCACGAACTCCGCGGCCTTCGGGTCCTGCTCGATGTCGACCACCTCGTACGCGATGCCCTCCCGGTCGAGCTGCGACTTCAGCCGGTGGCAGTAGCCGCACCACGGGGTGGAATACATCGTCAGCATGGTCAGGTCCTCCAAGGGGATGGCTCGCACCCGGTCCGGGTCAGGCCAGGCTAACCGCTGCAACATCGGCGGGGGCTGGGATGATTCCTGGCTGTGGTGGTTCACTCAGCGGCGGAACGGGTGCTGGCCGGACTGGATCCGGAGCAACGGTCCGCGGTGATCGCCCCGGCCGGTCCGGTCTGCATCCTGGCCGGCGCCGGGACCGGCAAGACCCGGGCGGTGACCTCCCGGATCGCGCACCGCGCGCTCACCGGGGACATCTCCGCCCGGCACGTGCTCGCGGTCACCTTCACCGCCCGCGCCGCCGCCGAGATGCGAGCCCGTCTCACCGTGCTCGGGGTGCGCGGTGTGCAGGCGCGCACCTTCCACGCGGCGGCCCTGCGCCAGGTCCGCTACTTCGCGCCCCGGCTGCTCGAGGGGCGGGCCATGCCGGAGCTGCTGGACAGCAAGGTCCGGGTCGTCACCCTGGCCGCCGCCAAGGTCGGCCTGCGCGCCGACCGGGCCGCCGCCCGCGACCTGGCCGGTGAGATCGAGTGGGCCAAGTCGTCGCTGGTCGAGCCGTCGGAGTACGTGGTCGCCGCGGCCAAGGCGCTGCGCGAGACGCCGTACGAGCCGGCGCGGGTGGCCGAGGTGTTCGCCGCGTACGAGAAGCTCAAGCGCGGCAACGGCGTGATCGACTTCGAGGACATGCTGCGCGCCGCGGTCTGGGGGATCGAGGAGCACACCGACGTCGCCGAGCAGGTACGCGGCCAGTACCGACACTTCGTCGTCGACGAGTACCAGGACGTCAACCCGCTCCAGCAGCGGCTGCTGGAGGCGTGGCTGGGCGGCCGGGACGACCTCACCGTGGTCGGCGACGCCAGCCAGACCATCTACTCGTTCACCGGGGCCACCTCGTCCTACCTGGTCGACTTCCCGCGCCGGTACCGGGGCGCCACCGTGGTCCGGCTGGTCCGCGACTACCGCTCCACGCCACAGGTGGTCGGGCTGGCCAACGCGGTGATCTCGCAGGCCCGGGGCGCCGAGGCCCGGCTGCGGCTGGAGCTGCACGGCCAGCGCGCGCCCGGCCCGGAGCCCGAGCTGCGCATCTTCACCGACGAGCCGGCCGAGGCCAACGCGGTCGCCGCCCGCTGCCGCGCGCTGGTCGACGGGGGCACCCCGGCCCGGGAACTCGCCGTGCTGTTCCGCACCAACGCGCAGTCCGAGGCGTACGAGAAGGCGCTCACCGAGGCCGAGGTCCCGTACGTGGTGCAGGGCGCGGAACGCTTCTTCGAGCGGCCCGAGGTACGCCAGGCGATGGTGGCGCTGCGCGCCGCGACCCGCTCGATCCCGGGCGAGACCCCGCTGCCGGCGGCCGTGGTGGAGGGGCTCGGCGCGGTCGGCTGGGCACCCGACGCGGCCCCGGCGGGTGGTGCCGCGCGGGAGCGGTGGGAGGCGCTCGCCGCCCTGGTCCAGCTCGCCGAGGAGTACGCGGCGACCCCCGAGGTGGTCCCGATCGGCGAGGCCGCCGCGATCGAGCGGCCGGTGACCCTCGCGGACTTCAACGAGGAGCTGGCCCGGCGGGCGGCGCAGCAGCACGTACCCACTGTGGAGGGGGTGACCCTGGCCTCGCTGCACTCGGCGAAGGGCCTGGAGTGGGACGCCGTCTTCCTGGTCGGCCTCGCCGAGGGCACCCTGCCCACCGCGTACGCGAAGACGCCCGAGCAGGTCGAGGAGGAGCGTCGGCTGCTCTACGTCGGGATCACCCGGGCCCGGGAATGGCTCTGGCTGTCGTACGCGGCGGCCCGCTCGCCGGGTGGCCGGGCCCGGCGGCCCTCCCGCTTCCTGCCGCAGCTCGACCGCTCCGGCGGCGGCACCGAGCGGGCCGGCGCCGGCGCGGCCCGGCGGACCGAGCGGCGGCGTACCCAGGTGGTCTCCTGCCGGATCTGCGGCGCCACCCTGCTCGCCGGGGCGGACCGCAAGCTGGGGCGCTGCCCGACCTGTCCGTCCGACATCGACGAGGAGCTGTACGAGCGGCTGCGCGAGTGGCGGCAGCGGGTGGCCGGGGCGCAGAAGGTGCCCGCGTACGTGGTCTTCACCGACGCCACGCTCACCGCACTGGCCGAACGGAAGCCCGGCCGCACCGAGGAGCTGATCGCGATCGCCGGGATCGGCCCCCGCAAACTGGGACTTTACGGCGATACGGTGCTGGCCCTGGTGGCCGGCGCGGCGGTGGACGAGGTCTGCCCGCAGAAAAGTTTCGAAATCTAGCCGTAAATCGTTTGCCCTCGCCTGTGGGCGAGGAATAGCCTCAGGACACACCTCGCGAGCGGCGCCATTCTGGCTGCTCACGGGGGATGAGTCCATGGTCGATACGAGGAACGTGAGGGAGGTGGCACCCGTGGAGATCTTCACTTATGAGCGTCCGGCGGCGATGCCAGCTGCCTGCGCTCCGCTGTCGGCTGTTCGGGTGGCCCTTGCCGCTCGACCGTCGGTCCCGCAGGTGCACCAGGTCCAGGTTCAGGCCGAGCTGAACCTGACCGTGGCGCCGCTGGCTGGGATCGAGGGGACCAGTGGCTTCACGGGCATGGGCATCGGTGACGTCAAGAAGCGCACGGATGTCCGCGGCGTTCCACCTCGAGGTAGACCGGTCTGATCCATCAGACCACCGGCTCACCTCGAGGCCGCGGAACCCGCAAACCGGGATCCGCGGCCTCAGTTTTTTTGCACCGCCGTAGTGCCGAAGGAATGCGATCCACGAGATCGAAGTGAGAGAGAGGTGACCGGAGGATGAGTCTGGCGTTGGCCCCGCTCGACGTGAGCGTCGAGGTGGAGGCGAACCTGCCCTGCCGGAAGTTCGACCCCGACCTGTGGTTCTCCGACTCGCCCACCGAGCTCGAGCTGGCCAAGTCGCTCTGCGGGGACTGCCCGCTGCGCGTCGAGTGCCTGGCCGGTGCGGTGGAGCGGGCCGAGCCCTGGGGCGTCTGGGGCGGCGAGATCTTCGAGCGTGGCGCGGTCGTCCCGCGCAAGCGGCCCCGGGGCCGTCCGCGCAAGGAGGACCTCGCCCGCGACGCCCAGCTTCGGGTCGAGGCCGAGGCGCGACTGGCAGCCAGTGGGCTGTCCGAGTCGCGCAGCGCGGTCCGGCTGGCGGCCTGACACACCCCGTTCCAACGTCCCCGCCGGTGATCACCGGCCGAGCGAGAAAGTCGAAACCGATGCTGCATCTGTCGAATGGAACCGAGTTGCAACTACTTCACGAAGCGTTGTCCCGGGCTCGAATGCGCCGGCCTCAGGCCGGTCGCACCACCACGAGCACTGAGGCAACCCGTTCCGCCCGTACCGTCGCGATGCGCAGCCGCAGCCAGGCGGCTCGCGACCTGGGCGTTCTCTAGATCCCTACCGAACACGACGGGGGCGGTGGCCGGATGGCCGCCGCCCCCGTGGCGTCTGGTGGGACGGCCGCCCCCGTGGCGTCTGGTGGGACGGCCGCCGGTGTGGCGTCTCGTGCCCGCTCAGCTCACCGGGGCGAAGCCGGGCAGCCAACGCTCCAGGATCGCCCGGTAGGGCGCCTTCGCCTCCAGCTGGCAGAGCACCCCGATCGAGCCGAGCGTCACCCGGTGGATCATCAGGTACGCCGGCGGCAGGTTGAGCTGCCGGCTCAGCTGGAACGAGGGCGACCGAGGGCTGGCCAGCCGGGTGGCCTCGGCGCGCAGCCAGGCCCGGGTGAACCGGAACTCCTCGTCGGCGACCGGGGTCAGCATCGGTTGAAGCCACTCCAGCAGGGCCTCCGCGTTGATCGGCTCGGTCTGGCTGACGAAGCCCTCCTTGCGCAGCCCGTCCACCACCCCGTCCGCGTCGCCGCGGATCGCCAGCCCGGCGATCCGGCCGATCGGCTCGGGGGTGCCCTCCGGCATCCGGGCCACCGCACCGAAGTCGATCACCCCGAGCCGGCCGTCGGGCAGCAGCCGGAAATTGCCCGGGTGCGGGTCGGCGTGCAGCAGCCCGGCCCGCATCGGCGCGGAGAGGTGCAGCTCCGCCATCAGCCGTCCGGCCTGGTCGCGCTGCTCCTCGGTGCCGTTGCGGATGATCTCCGCGAGCGGGGTGCCCTCCACCCACTCGGTGATCAGCACCCGGGGCGAGGCGTCCAGCACCTCCGGGATGGAGATCTCCGGGTCGTCGGCGTACGCGGCCGCGAAGGCGCGCTGGGACTCGGCCTCCAGCTCGTAGTCGAGCTCTTCGGTGATCCGCTCACGCAGCTCGACCAGGAGCGGCTTGACGTCCAGCCCGGGCTGGATCGCGCGGAACATGCCGCCCAGCCGGGAGAGCTGCTTCAGGTCGGCGAGCAGGGCGTCCCCGGCACCCGGGTACTGGATCTTCACGGCCACGTCCCGGTGCTTCGGGGCACCGTTCGGGCCGTACCCGGGGTCGCGCCAGACCGCGCGGTGCACCTGGCCGATGCTGGCCGCGGCGGCCGGGGTGTCGTTGAACTCGACGAACCGGTCCCGCCAGTCCGGCCCGAGCTGCTCGGCGAGCACCTTGTGCACGGTGGCGGCCGGCAGCGGCGGGGCGGCCTCCTGGAGCTTGGTGAGCGCCTGCCGGTAGGGGGCGGCGATCTCCTCGGGAAGCGCCGCCTCGAAGACCGACAGCGCCTGACCGAACTTCATCGCCCCGCCCTTGAGCTGCCCGAGGACGCTGAACAGCTGCTCGGCGGTGCGCTGCTGGATCTCGGCGGAGATGACGTCGGACGCGAGCCCGGTGACCCGCTTGCCCATGCCGAGGACGGTCCGACCGGCGAAGCCGAGCGGCAGAGCGGCGAGCTTGGCGGTCCGGGACACGGCCCGGCGCGGGATGTCGGTCACCCGGTCATTGTTACCGACTCGGAGGGCCCGCTGCTGCTCCGAAGCCGGAGCGGGTGGGGCGGGCCCGGATCGGGCGACGTCCGGAGCACCCGCAGGACGGATGCGGCGGCCACTGCCGGCGGCGGAACCGGCCCGCCCCGGCGACCTCGACCGCGCAGCCGAGGGTCTCCGGGGTGCCGCCGTCGAGGTGGGCCAGCGCCTCGGCGACCGCGTACGCCGCCGCCGCGAGCCGGGTGGTGGCGGCACAGGCCTGCTCGCCGTCGTCGGCGGCGAGCTGGGCGGCGAGCCGGGGCCAGTCCGGGTCGCGGTCGACCCGGTGCAGGTCGAGGCAGTGCAGGCAGGGACCGACCGGCGGCCGGACCAGCGGGCCGACCACCGGCACCCCGCCGCGTAGGTCGACCAGGAGGTGCGGCTGGCGGCGCTGGGCGTACCCGGTGGCCAGCAGGGCGGCGGGCCGGTCGGTGCCGAGCTGGACCACCAGATCGGTCCGCCCGCGCCGGAGCGGGCTGGTCGCCGTGCCGGGGGCGCACCGGGCGAGCACGGCCCGGACCGCCGCAGCCAGCGGTCGCCCCACCTCGGCCGCCAGGAGGCCGGTCCCGACCAGGTCGGCCGGGCGGACCGGCCCGGCCAGCTCGGGCCGGACGTGCCCGACGCCGGCCTGGGCCAGCCCGGCGGCGATCGCCGCGCCGAGCCGGCCGGCACCGGTGACCAGCACCCGGGCCGCCCGGCGGCGGCGCACCACCTGGGCCGGCGTCGCGGGTGGGCCGGGCACGGCCAGGGCCAGGGCGTTCGCCTCACCGGCGAGCCGGGCCCGGTCCGGCCCGGCGAGGTCGCGGGGGAGCAGGCTCTGCGCCGGTACGACGAGGCCCGCGGCCCGGAGCGTGTCGAGCAGGATCCGGGCCTCGTCCGGCGCCACCTGGGCGGTGGACGCGTACGCGAGGACGGCCCGCTCGCTGCGGGTGCCGTCGAGCAGGTCGAGCAGCCCGGCGGCCCGGGGATTCGCCACCTCCAGCAGCACCGCGCGGCCGGGCTCGACCCCGAGCTGGAGGGTGTGCCGGTCCCGCCAGAGGCGGGTGAGGCCGGGCAGCAGGGTGGGGCGGGGGAGCGGACTCGGGTGGGCCATGACACGAATCGTGACCGTGTCCCCGCTCTCCGTGGATCGTTGTCCACAGGTGCGCCCGCCCGTATCCAGGGTTGTCCACAGGCCTGGGCCGGGTTTTCCACAACCAACCGGTAACCGGTGTCGGTGAACCGACAGTCAGGGCGGCAGCGCATGGGGGGAGGAGGCGGGGCCGACGGCCCCGCCTCCCCCCGCCCGATCCGTACGGGTCAGACCTTGGCCTTGCCGAGGATGCGGTTCACTGTTGTGCCGCACACCGGGCACTTGCCCTTGGCCATGTTCATGCCGGTCTTCGAGACCTCCACCCGCCCCTCGAAGTCCCGCTTCTCCTTGCACTTCACGCAGTAACCGTTGTAGGTCTGGGCCTGGTCGGCCACGGTAGCCCTCCTCGTCTCGTCCACCGGACACGCCGTCCCGGCGGGTTCCCTGCGGCGGGCCGCGCGAGCACCGGCGCCGGGGGTTGTCGGCGGCCACGCGCGTGACCGCTGGTTGGCGGACCCTACCCAGGTGTGGGCAGTTCCATGTCAGCTGTGCGCCGACTCTGTGAGCTAGTCGACGTCGAGAGTGTGCATGCCGAGTTAGGTCGGATAAGTCAGTTTGGCGGGGACACGCCGGGTGAATGCACCCACATCCCCCTTCGGGGCGGCCCCGATGCGACGTCCCGTCCGTAGATCACCTAACGTGGTTCATCGCCGGTAGGTGACGCTCCGGAGTGTCGTACGCGTCTCCCGCAAAGATTTTTTTCAGGACTCCTGACGACCAACCACCATTTTCCGGGCGCGTGTCGTCGTGTTGACTCTTGCGGACCCCTGGTCAGTACGCATTAGCTTTCCCTCGTGACAGTCATCCGAGGCTGCGCGGACCAGTGATGGCCGGGACGCGGAAGCCCGTCGTCGAGGTACGGCGCAGTCAGCGCCGGCGACGCACGGTGTCCGCGTACCGCGACGGGGAACGGGTCGTGGTGCTCATCCCCGACCAGTTCTCCCGCGCCGAGGAGAGCGAGTGGGTCGACCGGATGCTGGCCCGGCTCGCCGCCCGGGAGGGCCGGCTCGCCCGCTCCGACGCCGAGCTGCTGGCCCGGGCCGCCCGGTTGATCAACCTCTACCTGCCCGAGTACGGCGCCACCGCCGCCCCCGCGAGCGTCCGCTGGGTCACCAACCAGAACGGCCGTTGGGGCTCCTGCACCCCGGCCGACCGCACCATCCGCATCTCGCACCGGATCCAGGACATGCCCGACTGGGTGGTCGACTACGTGCTCCTGCACGAGCTGGCGCACCTGATCGTGCCCAGCCACGACGCCTCGTTCTGGGCCCTGGTCGGCCGGTACCCGAAGACCGAGCGGGCCCGCGGCTACCTGGAGGGCGTCGCCGCCGCCACCGGCGTACCCTTGGCGGACTGACCCACCGGTCCCGGCTTGATCCACTCGGCCTGCGCGGAGGCCACACTTTCCCGGAAAGTGCTGCCTGCCCGTGCGCCGAAGCCGCAACTTCCGTGAACTTGCGCGGATCTTGGTGGCGGGTGAGAGACGTGGGGACGGGTTAGGGTCGGGCATGGTTCGACGTGTGGTGGTGGCGTTGCTCGGACCGGTGGCCTGGACGCCACCGGGGATCGACCCGACCCGGTGGCGTACCGCGCTCGCCGAGGACGTCGTCGACCTGCTGGCCACGCTCAACGAGGTGGAGATCGCGGTGGCGGTGACGCCGGGGGACCGCTGGCTGGCCGACGTCGTGGTCTGGCCGGGCACCGCCGTGCTCGAGGTGCCGGAACCCACCGTCAACGCCGTCTTCGCCGCCCTGGCGGCCCGGCCCGCCGACGCCGCTCCGTCCGAGACCTGGCCTGCTGACGCCGCTCTGCCCGGCGAGGCCGCTTCGGCCGCCGGCGTCGCGCCTCCCGCCAGCGTCGCTCCGTCCGCCAGCGCCGTTCCGCCCGTCGGCGCCGCTTCGACCGCCGAGGCCGCGTCGCCTGGCGGCGCGGGGCCGGCCGGGGAGGTCACGCCGGCCGCGGGCGGCGCGGGGCCGGGCGGGTACGACCAGGCGGCCGTGGTGGTCGCCGACGCGCCGGACGTGCCGGGGCTCACCCTGGGCAAGCTGCTCCGGCCGCTGTCCAGTCGGCCGGTCGCGGTGGCCCCGGTGGAGGGCGCCGGGCCGGGCCTGCTCGGCGTGGCCGCCCGGCTGCCCGTACCGGACTGGCTGCCGGCGCTGGACCTGGACCGGGCCGCGCCGGCGGAGGTGCGCGCGGCCGCTCCGCGCCCGGGGGACGTGGCGGTCACCGCCGGCTGGCGCCGGCTGCGCGGCCCGGCCGACCTGGCCACCCTCGACCCGGCCTTCGAGGGCTGGGAGGCCACCCGCGCCCTGCTCTCCGGCCAGCCCGGCTGACCGCCGCGGACGCAGCAAGATCCGCACAACGTCCGGGAAAGTTTGACCTCGGTACGTTGTGCGGATCTTGGAACCCAGGCGGGTCAGGACTTGTCGTCGTCCTCGCCCGGCGCCTGCTCCTCCGGGGCGCCGGGGGCGCTGAAGTCGAAGTTCGCCAGCTCCTCGTCCAGGTCGCTGCTGGTCGCGGCGAACGCCTCCGGGTTGGCGAAGTCGTCGTCCGAGGGAAGCAGGTCGGGGTGGCCCCAGACCGCGTCCCGGCCGGCGATCCCGCGGTGCTCGGTCAGCGCCGCCCAGAGCACGGTGGCCTCGCGCAGCCGGCGCGGTCGCAGTTCCAGGCCGACCAGGGCGGCGAAGGTCTGTTCGGCCGGCCCGCCGGCGGCCCGGCGACGGCGGAACGCCTCGCCGAGGCGTACGACGTTGGGCAGCCGGTCGCCCGCGGCGCTGTCCACCACGTGACACACCCAGCCCTCGACCAGGGCGAGCACCGTCTCCAGCCGGGCCAGCGAGGCCTTCTGCGCCGGGGTGTCCTCCGGGGTGAAGATGCCCTCCAGCGCGATCGCCTGCATCGACTCCGGGTCGGTCGGGTCGACCCGGCCCATCGCCTCCTCGATCGCCTCCCGGTTCACCCGGATGCCGGCGGCGTAGTTCTCCACCGCAGTGAGCACGTGCCCGCGCAGCCACGGCACGTGCTGGAAAAGTCGCTGGTGGGCGGCCTCGCGCAGGGCCACGTAGAGGCGTACCTCGTCCTCGGGCAGCTCCAGGCCCTCGCCGTACGCCCGGATGTTGGCCGGGACGAGCGCGGCGGTGCCGGCCGGGCCGAGCGGCAGGCCGATGTCGCCGGCGGAGAGCACCTCGGCGGCGAGCGAGCCGAGCGCCTGGCCGAGCTGGCCGCCGAAGAGCGCGCCGCCCAGCGTGGCGACCATCGACTGCATCGGGCCGAGCTGGGCGCGGGCCTCCGGCGGCACCAGGTCGCCCATCGCGCCCACCATCCGGCTGGCCACCGGGTCGCAGAGCTTGCGCCAGACGTCGAGGGTCTTGTAGATCCACTCGTTGCGGTTCCAGGCGACCGACGCCCGGATGCCGGAGGGCCACGAGGTGGCCGGCTCCAGCCAGAGGTCGGCGATCCGCAGCGCCTCTTCCACCGCGTTGCGTTCGAACGGCGAGACCGCCGGGTCACCGCTGGCGGCGAGCTGGCTCGCGGCCACCTGACGGGCGAGGTCCCAGTTGACCGGCCCGCTGCCCGGCGCGGAAAGCAGGTGCTGCAACTGCGACATGAACTGCTGCATCTGCGCGGGGTCGTTGGGGTCTGGTGGTTGCCCACCCGGGAGCGCGAAGCCGAACGGAATATCAGGCACGTCGTCTACGGTACGCGCGCCGCGCCGCAGGTCGCGCCCGTCGGGGTTGCGCTGAGGGCGAAGTCCGGCGGTCACCGCGCCGGACCTCTCCGTCCGGATCGGTACGCTCTGCCGCATGAGACGTCGCGGCGTGACCGTCCTCCTCGGTGCACTGCTCACCGCCCTGCTCAGCGTCGGGGTGCTGAGCGTGCCCATCCCGTACGTGGTGCTCGGTCCCGGCCCGACGTTCAACACCCTCGGCAGCGCCGACGGCAAGGAGATCATCCAGGTCACCGGGCGGGCGACGTCCACCTCCGCGGGCCAACTGCGGCTGACCACGGTCGGCGTGCAGCCCACGGTGCGGCTCCGGTCGGCGCTGGCCGGCTGGTTCTCCAAGGACGAGGCGGTGGTGCCGCGCGAGCTGGTCTACCCGCCGGGCGAGTCGCAGGAGGAGATCGAGAAGCGCAACGTCGAGGACTTCCAGAACTCGCAGACCAGCGCGGAGACCGCCGCCCTGCGGGAGCTGGGCTATCCGATCCAGGTGCTGGTGAAGGCGGTCACCGCGGGCGGCCCGTCGGTCGGCGTGCTCAAGCCCAACGACGTGCTCACCTCGGTCGACGACCAGCCGGTGACCAGTGCCGGCCGGCTCACCGAGCTGATCCGGGCCAAGCCGGCCGGCACCGCGCTGAAGATCGGGTACACCCGCGCCGGCGAACCGGGCACCGCCACGGTGACCAGCCGGGAGCAGGACGGCCGGCCGCGCATCGGCATCGAGATCGACCAGCAGCAGCCGCACCCGTTCACCCTCAAGATCGACCTTGGCGACATCGGCGGGCCCAGCGCCGGGCTGATGTTCGCCCTCGGCATCGTCGACAAGGTGGAGCCGGCCGACCTGACCGGCGGAAAGATCATCGCGGGCACCGGCACCATCGACGACGAGGGCCAGGTCGGCCCGATCGGCGGTATCCCGCAGAAGCTGGTCGCCGCCAAGCGGGCCGGGGCGAAGGTCTTCCTGGTGCCCGTCGACAACTGCGCCGAGGCGGTCCGTAACCCGCAGCCCGACCTGCCGTTGCTCAAGGTGACGTCGCTCGACGACGCGCTGAAGGCGCTCGATACGCTTCGCGCCGGAGGGCAGCCCACCCGCTGCTGATCCCGAGCGGTTGCGGCTGCGCGCGAGGATCGTGACGTGACCTTGACCCGACGTGTTCAGGAACACCCCGTACTCTGGGTGCCTGGTCGGAGCCGATCACATCGAGCGTGCGGAGCCAACAGTGGTCATGCGTAGCAGCCCCCTGCCGAGGATGAGCCGGCGCGGACGCGTCACCATCGGGGTCCTGATCGGGGTGTTCGTCCTCTTCACCCTGCTCGGGTGGGGGGTCAACGCGTGGACCGACTGGCTCTGGTTCGACGAGGTCCGCTACACCCAGGTCTTCACCGGCGTCCTCGCCACCCGCCTGCTGCTGTTCCTGCTGGTCGGGTTCGGCATGGCGCTGGTGATCGCCGGCAACCTCTGGCTGGCCCACCGGGTCCGGCCGCAGCTGCGCCCGCACTCCCCGGAGCAGGCCACCCTTGAGCGCTACCGGATGCTGCTGAGCCCCCGGCTCGGCACCTGGATCGCTGTGGTCTCCGCGCTGATCGGGCTCTTCGCCGGACTCTCCGCGCAGAGCCGGTGGAGCCAGTGGCTGCTGTTCCGCAACGGTGGCAGCTTCGGCGTTAAGGACCCGGAGTTCGGCGTCGACGTCGGCTTCTACGTCTTCCAGCTGCCGTTCTGGCGCTACCTGCTCGGGGTCGGCTTCACCGCGGTGGTGCTGTCGCTGCTCGGCGCGCTGGCCGTGCACTACATCTTCGGCGGGGTGCGGCTGCAGGGCATCGGGGACCGGATGACCGTCGCCGCCCGCGCCCACCTGAGCACGCTGGTCGCCGTCTTCGTCCTGCTCAAGGCGGTCGCGTACGTGCTGGACCGGCGGGCGATGCTGCTGGAGTACAACGAGGGCGCCAAGCTCTACGGCGCCGGCTACGCGGACGTGAACGCCCTGCTCCCGGCGAAGGAGATCCTGGCCTACATCTCGATCGTGGTGGCCATCGCGATCATCGTGTTCTCCAACGCGGTGATGCGGAACCTGGTCTGGCCGGGCATCGCGCTGGCCCTGCTCGGCGTCTCCGCGGTGGCGATCGGCGGCATCTACCCGTGGGCGGTGCAGACCTTCGAGGTCAAGCCGAGCGCTCGGGACAAGGAGGCGCCGTACATCCAGCGCAGCATCGACGCGACCCGGGCCGCGTACGGGCTGACCGACACCAAGACCACCAGATACCAGGCCAACAACCTGACCCCGCCGGCCAGCCTGGCCACCGACACCTCGGTGGTGCAGAACATCCGGCTGCTCGACCCGCAGTTGGTCTCCGAGACGTACACCCAGCTCCAGCAGGTGCGCGGCTTCTACGACTTCGGCCCGAAGCTGGACATCGACCGGTACACGGTGGGTGGCAAGACGGCCGACTACGTGGTCGGCGTCCGGGAGATCAACTATGGCGAGCTGACCCAGCAGCAGAACAACTGGATCAACCGGCACACCGTCTACACCCACGGCTACGGCCTCGTCGCCGCTCCGGCCAACCAGATCTGCGGCAACGGCACGCCGTTCTTCGTCTCCGGATTCCTCGGTGATTCGGCGAAGGAGGTGCAGGGGTGCGCCTCCCCGAGCGATCAGATCCCGGCCCAGCAGCCCCGGATCTACTACGGCGAGCGGATGGAGGCCGACGACTACGCCATCGTCGGGCAGACCGGGGACCGCAGCGTCGAGTTCGACAAGCCGACCTCCACCGGTGGCGACAAGCCGACCTCCACCGGTGGCGACGAGCCGAACTCGACCGGCGGTGAGCAGTACTACACCTACACCGGCGAGGGCGGTGTCAAGATCGGCTCGTTCACCCGTCGGCTGCTCTACGCGATCAAGGAGCAGGAGTCGAACTTCCTCCTCTCCGCGGCGGTGAACAAGGACTCCAAGCTGCTCTACGTGCGTAACCCACGGGACCGGGTGGAGAAGGTGGCCCCGTTCCTCACCGTGGACGGCGACCCGTACCCGGCCGTGGTGAACGGCCGGATCCAGTGGATCGTGGACGGCTACACCACGGCCGCGACCTACCCGTACGCCGACCGGGTCAACCTCCAGGCCGAGACCGCCGACGAGCTGACCGGCCGGGGCACCATCCAGCTCGCCCGGGAGAACGTCAACTACATCCGCAACTCGGTGAAGGCGACGGTCGACGCGTACGACGGCACGGTCCGGCTCTACGCGTTCGACGAGACCGACCCGGTGCTCAAGGCGTGGAACAAGGCGTTCGGCGGCGACCTGGTGCTGCCGAAGGCCGACATCCCGCCGGAGCTGGCCGCGCACTTCCGCTACCCGGCGGACCTGTTCAAGGTGCAGCGCAACCTGCTCACCCGGTTCCACGTCACCCACCCGGGCGACTTCTACTCGGGGCAGGACTTCTGGCAGGTGCCGAACGTGCCGGACGCGCCGGACAGCGGGCAGAAGCAGCCGCCCTACTACCTCTACACGCAGTTCCCGGGGCAGCAGGAGGGGCCGCGCTTCCAGCTCACCTCGGCGGTCACCCCGAACCGCCGCGAGAACCTCGCCGCGCTGATCTCCGGGTCGTACGTCGACGGGCAGCCCCGGCTGGAGGTGCTGGAGCTGCCCGACCAGACCCGGATCTCCGGGCCGGTCCAGGTGCACCAGCAGATGACCAACAACGGTGACATCCGGCAGCAGCTCAACCTGCTCTCCTCGGGGCAGTCCCAGGTGCAGTACGGCAACCTGCTCTCGCTGCCGTTCGGCAACGGAATGCTCTACGTCGAGCCGGTCTACGTGAAGAGCAACACCCAGAACGCGTTCCCGCAGCTGCAGAGGGTGCTGCTCTCGTACGGTGACGGCGGCTCGTACGTGGTGCTGGCGAACAACCTCAGCGAGGGCATCAAGCAGCTCGTCGAGCAGGGCAAGCGGACCCCCGGCGGCACCCCGCCGCCCAGCTCCGGCGGGACGAACCCGCCGACCGGCGGCACCATTCCGCCGGTGCTCACCGGCGAGCTGGCAAAGGCCGCCGATCGGGTGCAGAGCGCGATCGGCGAGGTGAAGGCCGCCCAGGCATCCGGCGACTTCGAGCGGTACGGGCGGGCGCTGAAGGCGCTGGACGAGGCGATGACCGCGTTCCAGGAGGCGCAGGCCGCGGCCAACCCGTCGCCGGCCCCGGCGGCGAGCGGCAGCCCGTCCGCGTCGCCGCCGGCCGCGCCGTCCGCCACGCCGAACGGCTGACGCCGACCCGACCACGCAGGCCCGTGGCCCGGAACCCGTAGCGGTCCGGGGCCACGGGCCTGTCGCGTATCGGACGGAACGCCCGCAACCCGACACCCCGTTCCACCGTCAACAGAGCAGGTGGACGGAGGGGAGGCGGATTCTCCGATGCGGGACGCGAACAGCTTCGACGACTTCTACCGCAGCACGTCGGTCCGGACGCTGCGGTACGGCTACGCCGTGGCGGACGACCCCGCCGAGGCCCAGGACCTGGTCCAGGAGGCGTACGCGCGGGCCTGGCGGCAGTGGGGGAAGCTGGCCGCCCATCCGGCCCCCGAGGCGTGGCTGCGGCTGGTGATCAGCCGGCTCGCCACCGACCGCTGGCGGCGGTTGCGGAGCTGGCGGCTGGCGGCCAGCCGGACCGGACCGCCGGACGACGTCCGGCCACCCGGCGAGGAGACCGTGCTGCTGGTCGGCGCGCTCCGCCAGCTGCCGGTCCGGCAGCGAGAGGCGCTGGCCCTGCACTACCTGTTCGACATGTCGGTGGCGGAGGTCGCCCGGGAGGCGGGCGTCCCCACCGGCACCGTGAAGTCCTGGCTGGCCCGGGGCCGGGCCCGGCTGGCCGAGCTGCTGCCCGGCGTGGACGCCGGGGAGCTGGAGGTGAACGATGTCTCGTGAACTGATCCGCCTCTACCGGGCGCTGGCCGCGGACACCGACGAGCGGGTGCTGCCGGCGCCGGACCAGCTGCGCCGGCGCGCCGACCGCCGGGCGCGGAACCGCGCCGTGCTGGGGGCGCTGGCCGCCGCCGCGCTGGCCGGGGCGAGCCTCGCCGGCTCCCGGATCGTCCTCACGTCCGGGCCGGACACGTCGCCCGGCCCGCCGGTGGCCGCCCCGCCCGCCGCCAGCCGGTCGGCGGCGCCCACCACCGGATCGCCCGCGCCGTCGCCGAGCCGGACCACGCCGCCATCGCGTACGTCCGGGACGCCACCGACGAAGAGCGCGCGGCCGGCCGCCACCACCCCGACCAGCATTCCCGACCGGGCCTTCTTCACCCTGCCCGCCGCCAACGACGCCGGCACTGGTAGTCAGTTCGTCCCGGGGCCGGTGCTGCCGGCCCTGTGCGGCGTCACCCCCGGCGAGGCGGACCGGGTGGCGCGCCGGGCCCGGACGCTGGCCTTCAAGCTGGCCGGTACGTCGGCCGAGGCGATCCCGGACGGCAGCTACCGGAACAGCATCACCAGCTACCGCTCGGGCCGCGCCGACGACGCGCTGCGGCAGTTGCGGCGCGCCGTCCAGGACTGCCCCGAGCAGCCCGACCCGTACGCGCCGGAGGTGACCGCCACCCAGCGGCTGCTGGCCGGCGGCGGGTACGGCGACGAGTCGGTGCTGTTCGAGATCCGCACGCCGCAGCGGGACGTCAACGGCGACCCGACCGGCGGTGAGGAGGTCCACCTGGTCCGCGCGATCCGGGTCGGCGACGTGGTCACCGTGCTCTGGGAGCAGGGCTGGGAGGGCACGTCGACCGACGCCGCGCAGTTCGACGCGGACAGCCGGCGGGCGGTCGAGGCGCTGCGGCGGTGGCTGCGCTGACGGCCCGTTTTGCGTCCCCTGGGGTCGGTGCGCTACGGTAGACGAGCCGACGCGGGGTGGAGCAGCTCGGTAGCTCGCTGGGCTCATAACCCAGAGGTCGCAGGTTCAAATCCTGTCCCCGCTACTCGCCACGAAGGGTCCCGGAGTCCGCTCCGGGGCCCTTCGTTCGTACCGGCCGATCCGCCGCGATCCCGGGACCCGGCTGATCTCCACGGCGGAGATGCGATAGGCTGTACGAGCCGGCGCGGGGTGGAGCAGCTCGGTAGCTCGCTGGGCTCATAACCCAGAGGTCGCAGGTTCAAATCCTGTCCCCGCTACTCGTCGCGAAAGGCCCCGGAGTCCGCTCCGGGGCCTTTCGCCGTTTCCGCGCACTCACCCGCAGATCACCAGGCGTGGCTTGCCCGGTAATTTCTGAGAGGCTACTCTCGAAACATGTCTCTCAGAAATTCCGACCAGGGCAATCCGTACGGAGATCTCGAGCTGACCGACCCGAAGGCGATGCGGGCGCTCTCCCACCCGGTCCGGCTGGCCATCCTGGGGCGGCTCCAGCGGCACGGCCCGGCGACCGCGACCGAGCTCTCCGAGCACGTCGGCGCGACGCCCTCGGTCACCAGCTGGCACCTGCGTCACCTGGCCGGGTTCGGCCTGGTCCGGGACAGCGGGACCGGTGGCGACGCGCGGAAACGGTACTGGGAGGCGAGTGCGCGCGGTTTCCGGTTCACGTTTCCCGAGGACGAGGAGGGACAGGCCGCCAGCCAGGTGCTGAGCCGCGCCATCTTCACCCAGTACGCGGACCTTCCCGGGCGGTGGATGGCCGAGGTCGAGCCGTACCTGGCGGCGGAGTGGCGCCGGGAGGCCGGGCTGTCGAACACCAACGTCCGGCTGACCGCCGCCGAGCTGGCCGCCGTCAACGCCGCGATCGAGCAGGTGCTCGCGCCGTACGTCACCCGGGACCGGGCCGACCAGCCGTCCGGTGCCCGTCACGTGCGGTTCATGCGCTACGTCATGCCCGAAGCGGAGGAGCGGTGAGCGGCCCCGGGGAGCGGTCTCGTCCGCTGCTCCGCGACCCCGGTTTCCGGCCGTTCTTCGTGGCGCACGCCGTCTCGCAGTTCGGCGACCGGATCTCCGAGCTGGCCTTCCCGCTCCTCGCGGTGCTCCTCCTCGACGCCACCGCCGCCCAGGTGTCGGTGCTGACCGCCCTGGTGTGGCTGCCGAACCTCGCCGCGATCTTCCTCGGCGCCTGGGTGGACCGGCAGCCGAACAAGAAGCGGCTCCTGGTGGCGGCCGACCTGATCCGCGCCGCGCTGCTCGTGACGGTGCCCCTCGCGTTCGCGTTCGACGCCGGCACGCTGGCCCAGCTCTACGCCGTGGCGCTGCTGACCGGGGCCGCCTCGGTGCTGTTCAACACCACGTACCCGGCCTTCTTCGTGTTGCTCGTGGACCGGTCGCGCTACCTGGCGGCGAACAGCGCGCTCAGCGCCAGCCGGTCGGTGTCGTTCATCGCCGGCCCGGCCCTCGGGGGTGTGCTGGTCCAGGCGTTGACGGCGCCGATCGCGATCCTGGTGGACGCGGTCTCGTTCCTCCTGTCCGCCTGGGGCATCGGCCGGGCCAGACCGACCGGGACGTCCGGCGGCACCGACGATGCCGCGACCGGCCGGCTGTGGCAGCGAGCCCGGGAGGGGCTGCGGTTCACCTTCGGTCACCCCGTCCTCCGGGCCGCCCTCGGCTGTACGACCACCGTCAACTACTTCAGCTTCGTCTTCAACGCGCTGCTCGTCTTCTTCGCCAGCCGTACGCTCGACCTCCCCGCGGGGCTGCTCGGCCTCGCGCTCGGGGTCGGCGCGGCCGGCGGGCTGCTGGGCGCGGTCGCCGCGCCGCGCCTGTCCGCCCGGATCGGGGTGGGCCGCAGCATCATGCTCGGCGCTGTTGTCTTCCCGGCCTCGATCGCCCTGGTGGCCGTCGCCGGGGGCCCACTCTGGGCGCGGGTGGCTCTGGTGGCCGGGGCGGAGTTCCTCTCCGGGGTCGGTGTGATGCTGTTCGACGTCAACCTCAACGCGCTCAACGCCACTGTCATCCCCGACGGCCTGCGAAGCCGGGTCTCCGGCATGTACTCGACGGTCAACTACGGGATCCGGCCGCTGGGCGCGCTGACCGGCGGGGCGCTCGGCAGCTGGCTCGGCCTGCGCCCGACGCTGTGGATCGCGGCGGTCGGGGGGACCCTGTGCGTGCTCTGGCTGCTCCCCTCGCCGATCCCGAAGGTGCGTTCCCTGGACCAGCTCGACGGTCCCGACCGGGCCGAACCCGCCCTGGCCGATCGATGAGGCATGTCGGTGGCGGGTGATATGCCATCGGTGGAGAGAGGAGACGACACCGTGGCGAAGCTGCTGTACTCGGTGACCATGTCGCTCGACGGTTTCATCGCCGGCCCGGGCGGCGACATGTCCTGGCTGACCGAACACATCGCGCCGAACCCGACGGTGGACGACCTGATCGGCCGGATCGGGGCCCTGCTCGTCGGCAACCGCACCTTCGGGGGCGACGACCCGCACCGGGGGACCGAGAAGGAGGGCAAAGCGTTCGGGGGTGGCTGGGAGGGGCCGCAGTTCGTGCTCACCCACCAGCCGCCGGCCGAGCCGGTGCCCGGGGTGACCTTCGTCGCGGACCTGCGCGAGGCGGTCGCCGCGGCCCGCGCCGCCGCCGGCGAGAAGTACGTCAACCCGCTCGGCGCCGAGACGGCGCGTGGCTGCCTGGAGGCCGGCCTGCTCGACGAGGTCCTGACCATCGTCGCGCCGCTGATGCTCGGCGACGGGGTCCGGTTGTTCGCGTACCCCGGCGGCTGCACGGTCCCGCTGGAGCGGATCGGCGTCACGTACACGCCCGCCGCGACGAACCTGTGGTGGCGGGTCGTCCGGTGAGGGGCCGCGTCCGCCCGGCCCGGCTTGCGCGTCTCGGCGAGGATGAGGGCATGTCTGCTTGGAACAGGTGGTGGGGGCGGCTCGGCGCGGTCCTCGGTGCGGTCGTGCTTGCGGTCTTCGTACCGGTCGCGGCCTGGGCGTCCACGGGCACCGGCGAGCTGGTGGTGGAGGCCGCGCGGCGGCGGCCTCGGGGCGGCGGCGGCTTTTTCGGCTTCCTCGGGCTGCTCTGCTGCCTCGGGGTGGTCGTCGTGATCGTGCTGCTGGTGCTGCTCCTGATGCGTAACCGGCGCGGCGGCCCGCGGCGCTGACCTGGTCCGTCCGTCGCGGTCCGGCCCCGGCACCGGACCGCGACGCCGGGTCATTCGGCCAGGGCCGCGTTCGCCTGCGCCATGAACCTCGAGGTCGCCGCCCGCGCCCCGGACTGCTTCGCCCGGATGCTCTCCGCCGCGGCGACGAGCAGGGTACGCACCCGCGCGTGGCCCTTGGGCGGGGGAGCGGGCGCCGGACCCATCAGGTCGGCGAGGTCGGCGTCGAGGGCGACCAACCGCTTCACGGTCCGGTCGGTGGTCCCGTCGGTGACGAACCGCCGGACGGAGACGCTCGGGTTCAGCCCGCGTTCGGTGCCCAGGAGCCGACCGGCCGCCACGTTGTTGGTCAGGAAGTTGATCACGTCGGCGACCACCTCGGGCTGCCGGGTGCCCCGGAACCCGGCCCAGTACATCGACGCCCGGGGCCATTGCGCGGCCGGGGTGCCCGGCAGGGCGACCATGCCGAGCTCTTCCTTCGTCCGGCGCTGGAGTTCCGGGAGCTGGTGCGACCAGGCGAACGACGCGGCGGTGTGCCCGGTGACCACCGGCTCCCGGTCCGGCTCGCCGGTGTCCGCCAGCTCCACCAGGGGGACGTCCGGCGTGGCGCGGTCGTACCGGGCCACCTGCCAGAACTCGAACCAGTCGAGCAGCTCGGCCGAGCTGAAGCCGAGCTGTCGCCCCCGGTACAGCTCGCCGCCCTGCCCGCGCAGCCAGAGCCAGAGCGCACGGTAGTCGCCGGAGGGGTCCGTGGTGCCGACCACCTGGCTGTCGGAGGCGTGGCTGACCTGGGCGGCCCACCGGGTGTAGTCCTTCCACGGCATGCCGGTGTGCGGCTCCGGCACCCGGAGGCGGCGCAGCAGGTCCCGGTTGTAGACCAGGGCGGCGGTGGTCTGCGCGGCGGCCACCGCCACGGTCCGCTCGTCCACCCGGCCGTACCGGGCCAGGTTCTCCGGCAGGCCGCGCAGGTCGAGCCGGTCGTCCGCGACGTACCGGCTGAGGTCGAGGACGATCTCGCGCTGGGCGTACTCGGTGAGCACGGTGTCGTCGACCTGGAAGAGGTCGGGCACGTTGCCCCCGGTGGCCTGGGTGGCCAGCCGGTCGTAGTAGCCGGTCAGGCCCTGCCAGGTGACCCGGAACCGCACCCCGGGGTTCTGCTGGGAGTAGAGGCGCAGCGCCCGCTCGGTGGCCTCGGCCCGCTGGTTGCCGCCCCACCAGAACACGGACAGCTCGATCGGCCCGTCGTCGGCCCGGGTCTGCTCCTCCGGGGTGCAGCCGGCCAGCCCGCCGCCGAGCAGGGGCAGCCCGGCCAGCCCGCCGAGGAGCCGCCGCCGGTCGAGGCCGGGGCGGGACGCGGGCTGCGGAGCGGGCACGGGCGGTCTCCTGGCGGCTGCGGCGGACGGACCATTTACCCAGGGCCCGGGCGAGGGTGTCAACGTCCGACCCGGCACGCCTCCGGGCCGGAGCGGACGGGACGGCCGGTGGCCGCGCCGGGCGGGCACCGCTCCCATGGTGTACTAGCGCCGTGGAACTTCTGCACTCCGGCAAGGTTCGGGACGTCTACGCCGACGGCGATGACCTGATCCTGGTCGCCTCCGACCGGATCTCGATCTACGACGTGGCGCTGCCGACCCCGATCCCCGACAAGGGTCGCCTGCTCACCGCGCTGTCGCTGTGGTGGTTCGAGCAGCTCGTCGATCTCGTGCCGAACCACGTCATCTCCGCCACCGACGTGCCGGCGGAGTTCGCCGGCCGGGCGATCCGCTGCCGCCGGCTGGACATGGTCCCGATCGAGTGCGTGGCCCGGGGCTACCTGACCGGTGGCGGCTTCGCCGAGTACCAGCGCAGCGGCGCGGTCTCCGGCGTGGAGCTGCCCCGGGGCCTGGTGGAGGCGTCGATCCTGCCCGAGCCGATCTTCACCCCGTCGACCAAGGCGCCCAAGGGCGAGCACGACGAGCCGATCACGTACGGGCAGGTGGTCGACAAGGTCGGCGCGGAGACCGCCGAGCGGCTGCGGCAGATCACCCTCGACGTCTACCGGCGGGGCGCGGAGATCGCCGCCGACCGGGGCATCCTGGTCGCCGACACCAAGATCGAGCTGGGCTGGGCGCCGGACGGCACGTTGGTCCTCGCCGACGAGGTGCTCACCTCCGACTCGTCGCGGTTCTGGCCGGCCGAGTCGTACCAGCCGGGTCGCGCCCAGTTCTCCTTCGACAAGCAGTACGTGCGCGACTGGGCCACCGGCAGCGGCTGGGACAAGCAGCCGCCGGCCCCCGAGGTGCCGGCCGAGGTGGTCGAGGCGACCCGGGCCCGCTACGTCGAGGTCTACGAGAAACTCACCGGCAACCGCTGGGACTGACCGGGACACCCCGCTTCGCCGTACCTGCTGGACCCGACCCGCGTCACCGTCGAGGATGTTCTCGTCACTCTCGGTCGGTCTCGGGATGGTCGGATGAACGGCGACATGTGGATCAGGGCACTCAAGGCCGCGCGGGCCGGCGCGGGCGTCTCCCAGGAGGCCCTCGCGGAGCTGATCAGGTGGAGCCCGTCCACCATCGCGGCGATCGAGACCGGCCGGCGCCGGCCGACCCCGCAGTTCGCCGAGGCCGCGGACGAGGCGTTGGGCACCGGCGGGCTGCTGGCCGAGTTGCTGGCGGTGGCCGCCCGACAGGAGTCCCCCGCCTGGTTCGCACCGTGGCGGGGGATCGAGGCGGAGGCGGTCGCGCTCCGCACCTCCCAGCCGTCGCTGGTGCCGGGCCTGCTGCAGACCGAGGCGTACGCGCGTGCCGTGCTGCACGCTCAGGGCACGCACACCCCGGAGCGGGTGGACCAGCTCGTCGCCAGCCGGATGGCCCGCCAGGAGTTGCTCACCGGCCCGACCCCGAAGCGGTTCACCGCCATCATCGATGAGACCGCCCTGCGCCGGGTCGTCGGCGACCGGGACGTCCAGCGCGCCCAGTTGGAGCGGCTGGTCGAGCTGGCCGCGCTGCCGCACGTCCGGCCCTACGTGGTGCCCGCCGAGGTCGGCGCGCACCCCGGACTGGCCGGCGGCTTCGTGCTGGCCACCCTGCCGGACGGGGACGAAGTGGCCTACGTGGACGGTGTCTTCGGTCAGGTGGTCGACCGGCCCGACGCCATGGATACCATCAGGACCATGTGGGACACGCTGCTCAGCGAGGCCCTGCCCGCTGGCGTGTCGGTCGAGCTGATCGGGAAGCTGGTGAGCGAGCTGTGAACACTGCCCCCACCCCTCGGTGGCGTGTATCGAGCCGGTCGGGCAACGGCGGGGACACGTGCGTCGAGGTGGCCGACAACCTGTCCGACCGCGTACTGGTCCGCGACTCGAAGGACCGCGACGGCGGCACCCTCGCCTTCGCTCCGGAGGCGTGGCGGGCCTTCGTCGCGCTGGTCAAGGCCGTCGGCTGAGCCATCGCCCGTCCGAGGGGCGCGACCACGCCATCCGCCGGGGGTCCCGTTCGGCCGCATGGCTCCGCCGTATTAGTCCACCCAGTCGAGGGTGCGCTGGACGGCCTTGCGCCAGTTGCGCAGCTCGCGCTCCCGGTGCGCCGGGTCCATGGCGGGCTGCCACTGGGCGTCCGAGCTCCACTGCTCGCGCAGGGTGGCCAGGTCCGGCCAGAAGCCGACCGCCAGGCCGGCCGCGTACGCGGCGCCGAGGCAGGTGGTCTCGGTGATCCGGGAGCGGACCACCGGCACGTCGAGGACGTCGGCGAGGAACTGCATGAGCAGCGCGTTGCCGGTCATCCCGCCGTCCACCCGGAGCCGCCGCAGCGCCACGTCGGAGTCGGCGTTCATCGCGTCGACCACCTCGCGGGTCTGCCAGGCGGACGCCTCCAGCACCGCGCGGGCCAGGTGCCCCTTGGTGATGTAGCCGGTCAACCCGGCGATCACGCCCCGGGCGTCGCTGCGCCAGTGCGGCGCGAACAGCCCGGAGAAGGCCGGCACCACGTAGCAGCCGCCGTTGTCGTCGACGGTGCGGGCCAGCTCCTCGATCTGCGGGGCGGTGGAGATCAGGCCGAGGTTGTCGCGCAGCCACTGCACCAGCGAGCCGGTGACCGCGATCGCGCCCTCCAGCGCGTACACGGGCGGCTGGCCGTCGATCTGGTACGCGACCGTGGTGAGCAGGCCGTGCCCGGAGGTGACCGGGCTGGCGCCGGTGTTGAGCAGCAGGAAGCTGCCGGTGCCGTAGGTGCACTTGGCCTCGCCGGGCTGGAAGCAGGTCTGCCCGAAGAGGGCGGACTGCTGGTCGCCGAGCGCGCTGGCCACCGGCACCCCGGCGAGCACCCCCTCGGCGGTGCCGTAGACCTCGGCCGAGCTGCGGATCTCCGGCAGCATGGCGGCCGGCACCCGCAGCGCGTCGAGCAGCTCCGGGTCCCAGTCCAGGGTGGCCAGGTCCATCAGCATGGTGCGGCTGGCGTTGGTCACGTCGGTGACGTGCCGGCCGGTCAGCTTCCAGATCAGCCAACTGTCGATCGTGCCGAACAGGACCTCGCCCCGCTCGGCCCGCGCGCGCAGGCCGTCGACGTGGTCGAGCAGCCAGCGCAGCTTCGGTCCGGCGAAGTAGGTGGCCAGGGTGAGGCCGGTGCGGGCGCGCAGCCGCTTCTCGTCGTACGCCTCGGCCAGCTCACGCAGCAGCGGACCGGTGCGGGTGTCCTGCCAGACGATGGCGGGGGCGACCGGTTTTCCGGTCGCCCGATCCCAGACCACCGTGGTCTCCCGCTGGTTGGTGATGCCGACGGCGGCCAGCCCGTCCGGCCCGGCACCCGCGGCGGCGAGCGCCTCCAGCACCACCTGCTGCACGTTCGCCCAGATCTCCTCCGCGTCGTGCTCGACCCAGCCGGGCTGCGGGAAGAACTGCCGGTGTTCGCGCTGGGCGACGGAGACGATCTCCCCGGCCCGGTCGAAGACGATGCACCGCGACGAGGTGGTGCCCTGATCGATGGCGGCGACGAGCTCTCCGGTCACGGCAGCACCGTACCCGCCGGGAGCGTCCACCGCCTTCCCCCGGACGACCCGTACGATCACCAGGCGTGCGTGACATTGCCGTGTTCAGCGGGACCGCCCACCCTGACCTCGCCGCCGAGATCTGCGCCCACCTCGGCGTGCCGTTGCACCCGGTGCGGGTGTCCCGGTTCGCCAACGACTGCCTCGAGGTGCAGTTGCAGGCGAACTGCCGGGAGCGCGACGTCTTCCTGATCCAGCCACTGGTGCCCCCGGTGCAGGAGCACCTGGTCGAGCTGCTGCTCATGATCGACGCGGCCCGGGGCGCGTCGGCCGGCCGGATCACCGTGGTGCTGCCGCACTACGCGTACGCCCGCTCGGACAAGAAGGATGCGCCGCGCATCTCGATCGGCGGCCGGCTGGTGGCCGATCTGCTCACTTCCGCCGGCGCGCACCGGGTCCTCGCCATGACCCTGCACTCGCCGCAGGTGCACGGCTTCTTCAGCGTCCCGGTGGACCACCTGCACGCGCTGCGCGAGCTGGCTGCCCATTTCAAGGGGTACGACCTCAGCAACGCGGTGGTGGTCTCGCCGGACCTGGGCAACGCCAAGGAGGCCGCCGCGTTCGCCCGGATGCTCGGCACCCCGGTGGCCGCCGGCGCCAAGCAGCGGTTCAGCGACGACCGGGTCACGATCAGCACGGTGATCGGCGACGTGGCCGACCGGGACGTGATCGTGCTGGACGACGAGATCGCCAAGGGCAGCACGGTGATCGAGCTGATGGCCCACCTGCGCGAGCGGAAGGTCCGCTCGATCCGGCTGGCCTGCACCCACGGCCTCTTCTCCAGCGGGGCGCTGGAGCGGCTCAGCGCGCAGGACGGGGTGCTGGAGATCGTCTGCACGAACACCGTGCCGATCCCGGAGGAGAAGCGGGTGCCGAAGCTCGAGGTGCTCTCGGTGGCGCCCGCGCTCGCCGAGGCGATGCGGCGGATCCACAACGGTGAGTCGGTGAGCGCCCTCTTCGGGTGAGCCGGCCGGCCGGGTCAGGCCTCGGCGGGGCGCCTGGCGTGCTGCCGGACGGCCAGCGCGGCGGTGATCCGGACGATGGTGCCCGCCTCGCCGGTCTCCACCGCCATCGTGTCGCTCAGCTCCCGGGCCAGCCAGAGGCCCCAGCCGCCGGCGGTGTCCGGGGCGGGACGGTTGCGCTCGCTGAGCCGCTGGGTGCTGATCCCGTGGCCGTGGTCGGCGACCTCGCAGACCAGCTCCCCGTCCGCACACCAGAGGCGCAGCCAGCCCCGGCCGCCGCCGTGTCGTACCGCGTTGGTGATCAGCTCGTTGACCGCCAGCACGAAGTCGTCCAACCGCTGGCCGCTCAGCCCCGAGGCGTGTGCGCAGGAGGTGACCGAGTGCCGAAGCTCGGTCACCTGGGCCTGGTCGAAGGCCTCGGCGACGAGGAGGGAAGGTTCGATGGGCACAACCGTACGCGGTGCGGGGGGTTCTGCGTTCGTCATGGCCCCGTCCCGGCGGTTGATCTCGACGATTTTCGCGGCATTTCCACCGTACGTCAGGGTTTCCTACGCCGCACAATAGGCAGTCCGTGGGCGGGTTGTGGCAGGGTGTCGCCCATGCCGTCGTCCCCGGGTGGCCTGGAGGTTCCGCTCTGGCGGTCCATCGCGGTGTTCCGCTTCGCCTCGCTGGCGTACGTGGGCGTGCTGGTCCTCCGCGACGGCCACCGGTACGCGCACCCGATCGCCGCCGGCGGCGTACTCCTGCTGATGCTGGCCTGGACCGGGGTGACCGCGGCCGGCTACGCGCGCCCGGCCGGGCGGCGCTGGCCGCTGCTCCTGGCCGACCTCGGCGTGGTCCTGGCGATCATGCTGGCCACCCCGTGGGTGATCGGTCGCGCGGCGCTCGCCGCCGGCGTGCCCACCCTGACCGTCGCCTGGCTGGCCGGTCCGGTGTTGGCCTG
Organism: Micromonospora yasonensis; assembly: GCF_026013475.1. GTDB lineage: Bacteria > Actinomycetota > Actinomycetes > Mycobacteriales > Micromonosporaceae > Micromonospora > Micromonospora yasonensis. The sequence goes on from NZ_JAPDPH010000012.1 coordinate 33,939, forward strand.
GGCGGTCTCCGGCGGCCGGCGGCGTGGCGCGGTCGCCGCCCTGATCCTCGGCGCGGCCGACCTGGCCACCCGGGAGCGGATCAGCCAGTCCTCGCTCACCGGGGTGATCCTGATGCTGCTCGCCGGCGTGGTGGTCGGGCACGTGGCCCGGCTCGCGGTCATCGCCGAGGAGCGGCTGCAACGGGCGGTGGAGCTGGAGGCGGCGACCCGGGAGCGGGAGCGGCTGGCCCGCGACATCCACGACTCGGTGCTCCAGGTGCTGTCCCTGGTGCAGCGGCGCGGCGCCCAGCTGGACGGCGAGGCGGGCGAGCTGGCCCGGCTGGCCGGCGAGCAGGAGGCCGCCCTCCGCGCGCTGATCGGCCGCGCGGGCGCCGCGCCCGTCGAGGACGGCGACGTCCGCGACCTGCGCGACCTGCTCGACCGGTACGCCTCGGCGGCGGTCCAGGTGGCTGCGCCGGCCACCCCGGTGCCGCTGCCCGGCCGGGTGGCCGGCGAGCTGGCCGCCGCGGTCGGGGCGGCCCTGGACAACGTGGCCCGGCACGCCGGCGGGCGGGCCTGGGTGCTGATCGAGGACGAGGGGGAGACGGTGACCGTCTCGGTACGCGACGAGGGGCCGGGGATCCCGGAGGGGCGGCTCGCCGAGGCCGCCGCCCAGGGCCGGCTCGGGGTGGCCCAGTCGATCCGGGGCCGGATGGCGGACCTGGGCGGCGAGGTGCGTATCGCCTCCGCCGTTGGCACCGGCACGGATATCGAGCTGAGGGTGCCGAGGAGGGGGCGGTGAGCATCCGGGTGATGGTGGTCGACGACCACCCGATGTGGCGCGAGGGCGTCGCGCGGGACCTCACCGAGGCCGGGTACGAGGTGGTGGCGACCAGTGGGGAGGGCCGGCAGGCGGTGCGGGTGGCCCCGGCGGCCCGCCCCGACGTGGTGGTGCTCGACCTCCAGTTGCCCGACATCTCGGGGGTGGCGGTGATCCAGGGACTGCGCGCGGCGCTGCCGGCGGTCCGGGTGCTGATGCTGTCGGCCAGCGGTGAACCGCAGAGCGTGCTGGACGCGGTCAAGGCCGGTGCCACCGGCTATCTGGTGAAGTCGGCCGCGCCGGCCGAGTTCCTGGAGGCGGTGCGTCGCACGGCGGCCGGCGAGCCGGTCTTCACGCCGGGCCTGGCCGGCCTGGTGCTCGGAGAGTACCGGCGGCTGGCGGCCGGGCAGGTTGCCCCGGACGACGCGGCGCCCCGGCTCACCGAGCGGGAGACCGAGGTGCTGCGCCTGGTCGCCAAGGGCCTGTCGTACAAGCAGATCGCCGAGCGGCTCGGGCTCTCCCACCGGACGGTGCAGAACCACGTGCAGAACACGCTCGGCAAGCTCCAGCTCCACAACCGGGTCGAGCTGACCCGCTACGCCATCGAGCGGGGCCTGGACGACTGAGCGGCTGAGCGGTCAGGTCGCCTCCGGCGGTCGGGTCTCGTGGATGGCCAGCTCCTCCGCGGTCGCCCCGCCCCCGGCCGCGCCCGCGTCGTATGCGACGTTGTCGGTCTCCTGGTCGGTGTGCGCGCCCTCGTCCGGCTCGACCAGCCGGCCCACCTCGTGGTCGGCGACCGCGCCGAGCTGGCCGTGGTCGTAGATCGAGACCGGCGAGTGCGGGTCGGAGGTGGGCCCCGGGTCGATCACGTCGGCGTCGAGCTGGGCCTGCGCGGCGGCCTCCTCGCTGTCCGCCTCGGCGGCGATGTCCGGGTCGACCGGGCCGGCGAGCGGATCGTCGGCGGACCGCTCGTACTGCTCCCGCTGGAGCTTGTAGTCCAGCGACTCGCCGTCGAGCTGCTCCTCGGCGGTGGTCCCGTACCGGTCCACGGCCACTGGAGTGCGGTCGCCGGGCAGCTGGGCCGGCTCCGGGCCGTCCGCCTCGCGCCCGGTCCGGACGTCGTCGTCGGCGGTCGAGTCGTCGTCGGCGGTGTCGGGCAGGCCCTCCGCCTCCGGGTCGGACACGGGGGTGGGGTAGTCGTCGTCGCGCATGAGTGGTCACTACCCGCTGGACTCGGCGCATTAACCGCGTCCGGTGGGGTGGATCGGGAGGAAGAGGGCCAAAAGGGCTGGCCCGGTCAGCTGCGGAGCGCCGCCTCGTCCTCGGCGTGCAGGACGCACCAGACCACCTTGCCGTTCGGTAGCGGGGTGCTGCCCCAGCGCCGGGCCACCGTGTCGATGAGCAGCAGCCCGCGACCTCCGGCGGAGTTCACCGGCGCCAGGCCGGCGTACGCGGGCTGCCGGCCGGAGTGGTCGCGTACCGCCAGGTGCAGCGTGCCGTTGTCGGGCGCGACCCGGACGGTCATCGGCGTACCGGCGTGGGCGACCACGTTGTTGACCATCTCGGTGACCGCGATGCAGGCCGGCTCGGCCAGGTCCGGCACGCCCCACCGGCCGCAGCCGTCGGTGACCAGCGCCCGCGCCTCCCGGGCCGCCGCCACCACCGGCGGCAGGTCAGCGGCCAGCACCGCCGCCAGCGGCGCGCCGATCAGCGCGGCCTGCGCCTCGTCCAGCGACGGGTAGACCGGGGCGTCATCGGGGTCGCCGGCCGGGCTGCGGGCGTCGGTGCCGCGTCCGGCGGCCGGGTCGAGGACGAGCAGACCGGCGGCGGGCCAGTCGGCCACCGTGCGGTGCACCTCGTCGATCACCCCGCGGGCGTCCGGCCCGACGATCCGGACCGCGGACAGGTCGACGACCACCGGGCCGGGCCGCTGCCAGAGCCGTGCCAGCAGGGCGTCGCGGACGGCGGCCGTCCCGGTCGGGTCGAGGACCCCGGTCAGCCTGACGATCGCGGACGATTCGTCCGCCTCCACCAGGCATCGCACGTCCGTCGGCATGATCTTCCCATTGTGCATGCCGGCCCGGGGGCGCGCATCCGGCCGGTCGACGTCCATCATTGCTCCGCTCTCGCTCGTCGGGTCATCGCGGCCAGCGTGCCGACGGCCGTGCCCGCCGCGGCCAGCCCGAACGCCGCCGTCATCCGGATCAGCTGCCGGCGGCGGCCGTGCCAGCCGCCGGACCGTGCGGCCTCGGCGTCGGGCCGGAACACGTTCCCGGTGCTGTCCAGGGCCACGCCGGGGCCGAACTGGGTGCGCGTGGTGTACCAGCCGAGTACCCGCTCGACGAGCGCCGGGGCGAGCCGCCACTGCAGCCCGAGCAGCCGGGCCGCGCCCCCGGCGTACGCCTCGCGGCGGGGGCGGCGCAGCAGCCGGACGATCGTCTCGGCGACCACCTCCGGCGGGTAGACCGGCGGGGGCGGGGTCAGCTCCCGCCCGCTGTGGTTGGCGGCATGCCGGAAGAACGGGGTGTCGATGCTGGTCGGCAGCACGGTGCAGATGGAGATGTTGCCGCGCCCGGTCACCCGCAGCTCCTGCCGGACCGTGTCGGCCAGTCCACGGATGCCGTGCTTGGTCGCGTTGTACGCCGACTGGTAGGGCATGGCCACCTCGGCCAGCACCGAGGCGTTGTTGACCAGGACGCCGCCGCCGGCCGCGTCGAGCCAGGGCAGCGCCGCCTTCGTCCCGTACACGGTGCCGAGCAGGTTCACCGCCACCACCCGGCGGAACTCCTCGACCGGGATCTCGTCGAAGAGCCCGACCGCGGTCACGGCGGCGTTGTTGATCCAGGCGTCGATCCGGCCGAATTCGGCCGCCGCCCGCGCCGCGAGCCGGCGCACCGCCTCCGGGTCGGTCACGTCGGTGGGCACCGCCACCGCTCGCCCGCCCAACTCCCGGCAGCGTCCGGCGACCCGGTGCAGGGCCTCCTCGGTACGGGCCGCCAGCACCACGTCGGCGCCCCGGCGCGCCAGCGCGTACGCCGTGGCCGCGCCGATTCCGCTGGAGGCGCCGGTGATCACGACGGTGGCGCCGTCGAGGGCGCGGGTGAGAGGCATTCCTGGCCGGTACCCCCGGTCCGGGCCGGTCATGCCGCCCGGATTGCGGTTGATCCCGGACGAATACCAGCAGGAGCCGCGAATCCGACGGAAGGTCAGGCGCAGCAGCCGGCTGCCGGCCCGTCGGTCCGATCCCGATCTGCCAGGTTTCGACGCACCGGGGCCGGGTTAATGGGACCCTCTGACCGGAGGACCCACCGCTCCGAAAAACGCATGGAGGTGCACCATGCGCGTCGGCCTTGTGTGCGCGCACGCCGGCCCGTCCGTCGACGGCCCCGCCGTCGGCACCCACCAGCACATCGCGCGGGTCGCGGCCGAGCTCTCGGCACGGGGTCACGACGTCCGGGTGTACGAGCGGCGCGACGAACCGGGACAGCCCGACGACCGGACGATGGACGGCTACCGGCTGGAGCGGGTGCCCGTCGGCCCGCCCGCCCCGCTGCCCACCGCCGAGCTGGTGCCGTACGTGGCCGAGTTCGGCGGCTGGCTGGCGCGGCGATGGTCGGGCGACTGGGCGCCGGAGGTGGTGCACGGGCACTACTGGCCCGGCGGCCTGGCCGCCGCCCACGCGGTACGCGAGACGGACATTCCGGTCGTGCAGACCTTCCATTCGCTCGGCATCGAGCAGCTGCGCCACCTCGGCCGCGGGTACGGCGGGCCGGGGGAGCGGATCCCGCTGGAACGGGCGCTGACCCGGGCGGTCGACATCGCGGTCGCCCAGTGCAACGACGAGGTCGACGAGCTGACCCGGATGGGCCTGCAACGCACCGCGGTGGCGATGGTGCCGACCGGGGTGGACACCGCCCAGTTCCACCCCGACGGCGAGGCCGCGCCCCGGGACCAGCGGGCCCGGATCCTCTCCGTCGGCGGGCTCTCGCCCGGGCACGGCCAGGACGACCTGATCCGGGCGATGCGCCTGGTCGGCGACGCGGAGCTGGTGATCGCCGGCGGGCCGCCCGTGGCAGAGCTGCCCGGCCACGCCGAGGCGCGCCGGCTGCGTGAGTTGGCCGAGCGGACCGGGGTGGCCGAGCAGGTGAAGCTGGTCGGCGCGGTGCCGCACGACCAGATGGCCACCTGGTACCGCTCCGCCGACGTGGTCGCCTGCACCCCGCACTACTCCTCCGCCGGTCGGGTGTCGCTCGAGGCGATGGCCTGCGGCGTGCCGGTGGTCGGCTACGCGATGGGCGGCATCGCCGACGCCGTGGTCGACGAGGTGACCGGCAAGCTGGTCCCGCCCGGCGACGTACGCATCCTCGGGGTCGCCCTGCGCCGGCTGCTCGCCGACAACGCCGGGCGGTTCGCGTACGGGCACGCCGCGGTCGACCGGGTCCGGTGCAGCTACACGTGGGAACGGACGGCGGGGGCGCTGGAGCGGCTCTACGAGCGGGTGATCGGCCGCCGCAAGCCGGTCGAGCCGGCCGAGGAGCGCCAGCCCGTCGAGGTGGCCGCCGAGCAGCGCGGGCCGGTCGAGGCCGCCTGAGGACCGGAGTCGGGCCGGCTCAACGGCGGGCCCGGGCGGTGACGCCGGCAGCGATCATCGGGCGCTCCCGTTCCCCGGCGACCGCGTGGTGGTGCTGCGGCTCCGCGTACCGGGTCAGGCCGACCACGGACACCAGCGTGGCCAGGAAGCCGACCCCGGCCAGCCACTCCCGGCCGGGCCAGATCCGGTCGTTGAGCAGCAGCAGGCCGATGATCGCCGCGGGCACCGCCCCGGCGGCGTCCATCGCGGCCACCGCCGCGGTGGTGGAGCCGCGCTGCATGGCCAGCCCGAGCAGCAGTTGCCCGATCACCGAGTGCGCGACCAGCAGGTAGAGCAGCGGGTCCCGGACGAACGCCTCCGCCGTGTCGGCCGAGGCGAGCGGGCGGGCCGCCACCGCGGCGGCGGAGAACGCCATGCCGGCCAGCGAGCCGAGCGCCACCGAGCCGGGCGCACCGCGCAGCCGGACGGCGAAGAAGCCGAGGACGGCGATCACCCCCACCGCAGCGGTCAGGCCGATCAGCCCGGCGGCGCCGAGTTGCCGGGACGGCGCCGGCTGGGCGGCCAGCACCAGTGCGGTGATCCCGCCGAAGAGCAGCACCAGCAGGGCGATCTCGGCGGCCGGCAGGCGCCACTTGAGCACCGCCACCCCGATCATCGCGGTCACCCCGAGCCCGGCCGCCACGCTGGCCTGGACCAGGAACAGCGGCAGGTCACGGCGGGCCAGGAAGGCCAGTACGAAGCCGGTGACCTGGCACAGCAGCCCGACCAGGTAGGTGCGGTGGCTGGCCAGCCGGAGCAGCAGCCCCGGGTCGAAGGTGTGGTGCACGGTGGTCCGGGCCGCCGCGACCGACTGGAGCAGGTTGGCGAAGCCGTACGCGACGATCATCGCCGCGAGGAAGCACCAGCCGGAGGACACCACCTGGCGAGGATAGAGGCTACCGACCGGTCAGTGCTCGGCCGGCCGGCCGAGCCGGGCCAGGATGTCGTCGTGCAGCGGCCCGTTGGTGGCGATCGCGCTGATCTCGTTCGGACCGGTCCCGGCAGGGGCCGGCCGGCCGTCCAGGGCGGTGAAGGTGCCCCCGGCCTCGATGACGATCGGCACCAGGGCCGCGATGTCCCAGAGCGACAACTCCGGCTCCACCATCACGTCCAGTGCCCCTTCGGCCAGCAGCGTGTAGCCGTAGAAGTCGCCGTACGCCCGGCTGCGCCAGGCGTCCCGCATGATCTGGAGCATCGCCGCCAGCCGGCCCGCCGTCTCCCAGCCGCTCAGCGACGAGTAGCAGAAGCTGGCGTCGGCCAGGTCGGTCACGCCGGAGACCCGGATCGGCGCGCCGAAGGCCAGGTCAGGGCCGGCGTACGCGCCCGCGCCGCGGGCGGCCCACCAGCGCCGCCCGAGCGCCGGGGCGGAGACCAGGCCGAGGACCGGGCGGTCCCCCTCCAGCAGGGCGATCAGCGTGGCCCAGATCGGGACCCCCCGGACGAAGTTCTTCGTGCCGTCGATCGGGTCGACCACCCAGCGCCGCCCGTCCGGGCCGGTCGCCGGCTGCTCGCCGTACTCCTCGCCGAGCAGGCCGTCGCCCGGGCGGTGGATGGCCAGCAGGGCGCGGATCTCCCGCTCCACGGCGGTGTCCGCGTCGGAGACCGGGGTCAGGTCCGGCTTCGACTCGACCCGCAGGTCGAGGGCCCGGAAGCGGGACATGGAGACGGCGTCGGCGGCGTCGGCGAGCCGGTGGGCGAGGGCGAGGTCGTCGGCGTACCCGGTCATGGCCCAGACGCTAGCGAGGCCGCCGCCGGCCGGGTGGCGCGGGTGCGTCGGCGTCCGCCGATCAGGAACCGGCCGGCGGATCGGCTGAGCCGGTCTTCGTTCGCGACTGTGGGGCTCGCAAGCTCACTCCTCGCGCTCGCGGGGGTTGCGCTCACCGTCGCGGGGATCGCTCTCGCCGCTGCGGGAGGCCAGCAGCCGACGGTACGACGCCAGCCGGCGCGGGTCGGCCTTGCCGGTGGCCACCCAGCCGTCCAGCGCGCAGTCCGGCGCGTCGGCGGTGTGCGGGCAGTTCGGCGGGCAGTCGACGGTCGCCTCCACCAGGTCGGGGAAGCCGTGCAGCAGGCTCTCCGCGGAGACGTGCGCCAGCCCGAAGCTGCGTACCCCGGGGGTGTCGATGATCCAGCCCGGGTCGCCCTCGGCCCCCTCCCACCTGGGCAGCCGCAGCGCCACCGCGCTGGTCGAGGTGTGTCGGCCCCGGCCGATCGCGCTGACCGTGCCGACCGCCCGGTCCGCCTCCGGGACCAGCCGGTTGACCAGCGTCGACTTGCCCACCCCGGAGTGCCCCACGAGGACCGAGACCCGGCCGGCGAGCAGCGCGCGCAGCGCGTCCAGGTCGGCGTCGGGCTGGATCAGCACGTACGGCAGTTCCAGCTCGGTGTAGTAGCCGAGCACCGCCTCCGGCCCGGCCAGGTCGGCCTTGGTCAGGCAGAGCAGCGGCTCGATGTCGGCGTCGTACGCGGCCACCAGGCAGCGGTCGATGAACCCGGTCCGCGGCGGCGGGTCGGCCAGCGCGCTGACGATCACCAACTGGTCGGCGTTGGCGACCACCACCCGTTCCAGCCGCCCCTCGGCCGTGGTCGCGTCGTCCTCGGCGGTGCGCCGCAGCACCGATCGGCGCTCGGCGATCCGGACGATCCGGGCCAGCGCCCCCGGGGCGCCCGAGGTGTCCCCGACCAGTCCGACCCGGTCGCCGACCACCACGGACTTGCGGCCCAGCTCGCGGGCCCGCATCGCGGTCACGGTCGGGGTGTCCGGCCCGGCGTCGGGCAGCACGCAGGTGTAGCGGCCCCGGTCGACGGCGATCACGAACCCGTCGACCGCGTTCTCGTGTCGCGGCCGGGTCCGGGTACGTGGGCGCGAGGATTTCCCGGGTCGGACCCGGACGTCGTCCTCGTCGTACTCCCGCCGTCTGGTCGCCAGGACGTCCCCCCGTCGCGTCAGTTCTTGCCGGTCACCATCCCCGACCATAGTGCCGGGAACTCCGGCATGGTCTTGGAGGTGCACGCCACGTCGTCCACCTCGATGCCGGGCACGGCCAGCCCGGCCACCGCCGCGGCGTGCGCCATCCGGTGGTCGGCGTACGTCCGGAAGGTGCCGCCGCGTAGCGGGCGGGGCCGGATCTCCAGCCCGTCGGCGGATTCGGTGATGTCGGCGCCCAGCGCGGTGAACTCCTTGGCCAGCGCGGCGATCCGGTCGGTCTCGTGGCCCCGGATGTGCCCGACCCCGGTGAGCCGGGAGGGCGAGTCGGCGAGCATCGCCAGCGCGGTCAGCGCCGGGGTCAGCTCGCTGACGTCGGAGAGGTCGGCGACCAGGCCGTGCACGGTGCCGGTGCCCCGGACGGTCAGCCCGGAGGTGGTCAGCGTCACCTCGCCGCCCATCCGGGTCAGCAGGGCGCGCAGCTGCTCGACCGGCTGCATGCTGCTGCGCGGCCAGCCCTGGAGGGTCACCTCGCCGCCGGTGACCAGCGCGGCGGCGAAGAACGGCACCGCCCCGGACAGGTCCGGCTCGATCTCCCAGCCCCGCCCCGTCAGCGGGCCGGGCTCGACCGTCCAGACGTCGGGGGTGGTGTCGTCGACCGCGGCCCCGGCGGCCCGCAGCATCTGCACGGTCATCCGCAGGTGCGGCGCGGACGGGACCGGCGGCCCCTCGTGCCGGACCACCACGCCCCGGTCGAACCGAGGCGCGGCCAGCAGCAGGCCGGAGACGAGCTGGCTGGAGGCGGACGCGTCGATCACCACCTCGCCGCCGACGACCCGGCCGGCGCCGAGCACCGCCAGCGGCAGGCTGCCGGACTCCGGTGTGTCGATGCGTACGCCGAGGGAGCGCAACGCCCCGACCAGCGGGCCGATCGGGCGGACTCGGGCCTGCGGGTCGCCGTCGAAGGTGACCCGGCCCTCGGCGAGCCCGGCCACCGGCGGCAGGAAGCGCATCACCGTGCCGGCCAGGCCGACGTCGACGTGGGCGGGGCCGACCAGCCGGTGCGGCCGGACCAGCCAGCGCTCGTCGTCGGAGACCGACACGTGCGCGCCCATCTCGCGCAGCCCGCCGGCCATCAGCTCGGTGTCCCGGGCGCGCAGCGGCCGGGCGAGCGTGGACGGCCCGCTGGCCAGCGCGCTGAGCACCAGGGCCCGGGCGGTCATCGACTTGGAGCCGGGCAGGCGCAGCGTGATGCCGACCGGATCGGTCGCGGTCGGCGCGGTCCACGGCTCCGGTGGACGCGTCGCGGTCAGATTCCCCACGGTCACATTGTGCCAATTCGTGGGGCCGGGGGAACCGCCCGTCGTCCCACCTCCCGGTTGGCGGGACAGCCGGAAGCGGGGCAAGGGGTTAGCGTGTGCCCATGTGCGGGAGGTACGCGACGAGCCGGAGCGCGGGCGACCTGGGCGCGCTGTTCGAGTCGTACGACGAGACCGGCGGCACGGTCGGCCCGGACTTCAACGTCGCCCCGACCGACCCGGTGCCGCTGGTCCGGCTGGCTCCGGAGGGGCACCGGGCGCTCTCGGTCGGCCGCTGGGGCCTGGTGCCGCACTGGTCGCGTAGCGCCGCCGGCGCGGCCCGCATGATCAACGCGCGGGTGGAGACCATCGCCACCAGCCGGGCGTACGCCCCGTCCTTCGCCCGCCGCCGCTGCCTGGTCCCCGCCGACGGCTGGTACGAGTGGGTCCGCGAGCCGGGCGGCCGGCGGCAGCCCTACTACATGACCCCGCGCGACGGTTCGGTGCTCGCCCTCGCCGGCATCTGGTCGGTGTGGGCGTCCGGCGGCAGCGAACTGCTCACCTTCAGCGTGCTGACCACGGCGGCCGTCGGCGAGCTGGCCGAGGTGCACGACCGGATGCCGCTGCTGCTGCCCCGGGAGCGCTGGGCGTCCTGGCTCGGGCCGGCCGACGAGCCGGCCGCGTTGCTCGTCCCGCCGGCACCGGAATGGCTCGCCGGGTTGGAGATCCGCCCGGTCTCCCCGGCGGTCGGAGACGTCCGAAACGACGGTCCCGCGCTCACCGCACGCGTTCCGCTCGCCCGCGAGGAGGCTGTTACGGAAATGACGCTGTTCTGAGTACTGGTGACACATTGTCGTGTGCTGATTTGCCGGGGTTGCGCCTGAATCGTCGCCGGCTTTTCAGCCATGTTTGCTGCAGAGTCTTGTCCCCGTGTCCGCGAGTGCGATAGAACACAGCGCCGGCGTTGGGCGTCTGTTCGCACGGGGCGGATGACACCCATCGATCTTCCAGGATCAGGCCGGTCCCACGGGGGAGGTGGGTGTATTGACACGGGCACGTATGCCCCGCCCGCACGAGGTGGCCGCCGCACGACGAGACCCGCGACTGCTGCGGGCGTTGCGGGAGCGGCGACAGGACGAGGCGTGGCGGACCAGAGGAACCTGTCAGAGCGTGGATCCGGAGACCTTCTTTCCGGCACCCAACGAACCGGCCGACGCGGCCGTCGCGCTCTGCCGTAGTTGTGACGTCCAGGGATCCTGCCTGGCCTGGGCGCTGGAGGTGGGGGACTGCCACGGCGTCTGGGGCGGCACCACCCCGCGCGAACGGCGGGCGATGCTGGTCGCCTGGCGTAGCGAGGTGCAACCGGATCCGGACGCCCGCGACGAGGCCGGCCCGCCGGTCCGCGACCGGCTGCTCACGTTGGTGCCGTTGAGCTGATTTCCGGCGTCGCCCGCACCCCTTTTCCGGGTGCGGGCGACGCCGTTTTTCCGCCCCGGTGGCCGTCGCGGCTACCTGTCCGGCCAGGCACCGAGCGCCGTGGTCAGCGCGGATTCCGGTCCGGCCGCGGTGATCCCGGTGCCGGTGTCACGGGTGCGGTCCGCCCGGAGCGGCCCGGTCGCGCCGGCCGCCGTCGGGCCGGCCGATCCGGGCCGCAGAATGGGTCGGTGCGGCAGACCGACGAGATCTCCACGCCCCGCGGACCGGCCCGGGTCGACACCGACCTGCCGGACGGCCGGTACCCCACGTTGCTGGTGCTCGGCCATGGCGCGGGCGGCGACGTGACCGCCCCGGACCTGATCGCGGTGCGGGACGCCGTGGTCGCCGCTGGGGTGGGCGTGGTGCGGGTCACCCAGCCGTACCGGGTCGCCGGTAGGCGCGCGCCCGCGCCCGCCGGGCACCTCGACGAGGCGTGGACGGCGGTGCTGGCCGCGCTCCGGGAGCGCCACGCCGGTGTCGCCCGCTGGGTGGTCGGCGGCCGGTCCAGCGGCGCCCGGGTCGCCTGCCGTACCGCTGGCGTGGTCGGCGCGGACGGGATCGTCGCGCTCGCCTTCCCGTTGCACCCGCCGGGCCGCCCGGAGCGCTCCCGCGCCGACGAGCTGCGTACCGGCCTGCCCACCCTGGTGGTCAACGGGGACCGGGACCCGTTCGGGGTGCCCGAGTCGGGGCCCGACGTCGAGGTGGTGACCCGCCCGGGCGAGCGGCACGACCTGCGCGGCGATCCGGCCGGCAGTGCCGCGGTGGTCCGCGACTGGCTGCACGTCCGGGGTTGGACACCCGGCTGACCCTCGCCCCCACCGGCGCCCAGGGGGCGGAGTGATCTTGCGAGACCACGGGCGTGACCGGGAGTGGCGGCGGGTCGTTGCATCGGTTGGTGCCGGCCGCCCGGTTCGGGGTCCGGGGCCATCCTCCCAGGCCCTTCCTGGTCCCAGCGTCGGTCGCGGCCGAGGCCGGGACCAGGAACGGCGGGTGGCGGCGGAATGTGGCGGGCGGCGGTACGCGTTACTACTCCCGGATGACATTTCAGCCGAGGGGGGTGACCGGTGCCGACCGAGACACGGAGCCGGGAGCGGGACGAACAGGACGCGCGGCAGCTCAGGCGGCTGCTCGACGCGCCCGAGTGGCCCGCTGGGGCGTCGGCCGTGAGCACCAGCACACAGTCCGGAAGTGAATCTGCCGGCAGGCGGGTACGCGTATCCTCGGCGGGAAAGCATCCGACGCGAGGGGATGTGCGGTTGACCACCGAGAAGACGGACGAGCGCAGGGCCCGCTTCGAGCGGGACGCGATGCCCTTCGTCGATCAGCTCTACGCTGCCGGGCTGCGGATGACGCGCAACCCGGCGGATGCCGAGGACCTGGTCCAGGAGACGTACCTGAAGGCGTACGCCGCCTTCCACCAGTTCGAGCAGGGCACGAACCTGAAGGCCTGGCTCTACCGGATCCTGACCAACACCTACATCAACTCCTACCGGAAGCGGCAGCGCCAGCCCGTCCAGGCGCCCACGGACGAGATCACCGACTGGCAGCTCGCCGAGGCCGAGTCGCACACCTCCAGCGGGCTGCGCTCGGCGGAGACCGAGGCGCTGGACCGGCTGCCGGACAGCGACGTCAAGGAGGCCCTCCAGCAGTTGCCGGAGGAGTTCCGCTTGGCGGTCTACCTGACCGATGTCGAGGGCTTCTCCTACAAGGAGGTCGCCGACATCATGGGTACGCCGATCGGCACCGTGATGTCCCGGCTGCACCGCGGTCGACGTAATCTGCGGAAGCTGCTCGAGCAGTACGCGGCGGAGCGGGGCTTCACCTCCGCGCCGTCGAAGGGTTCGACCGCCGCCGCAGGCCGGGAGGTGTGACCGTGAGCTGTGGAGAGCCGCACGAGACGGACTGCCGCGAGGTGCTCGCCGAGGTCTACCTCTACCTCGACCTGGAGTGCGCCGAGGAGCGCCGCGCCCTGATCCGGCATCACTTGGAGGAGTGCGGGCCCTGCCTGCAGGAGTACGGCATCGAGCAGGAGGTGAAGGCGCTGGTCGCGCGCTGCTGCGGCAACGAGACCGCGCCCGAGCAGCTCCGCGAGCGGCTGCGCCTGCGCCTGACCGAGCTGGTGGTCTTCGAGACCACCGAATCCCGCGAACTCGCCGACTGAGCGCGACCGCGACAAGCTGAAGACACCGGTGGCCCGGGTCCGATCGGACCCGGGCCACCGGCGTTGTCCAGCCCCTGCGTGATCAGGAGTTGGGGCGCTTGCCGTGGTTCGCGCTGCTCTTCTTGCGGGCCTTCTTCTTGCGGGCCTTCTTCGCCATGCTCTGCCTCCTTGTGCTGGTCACGGTCCGGCCGCGGCGAGCGCGGCGAGGTCGCGTACCGGTCCACCGGCGGTGCGGGGACCGACCCGCTGATGCTAGTGCCGGCCATGGCTGCCCCGGCCCGCCGGGGGCGGAAGCCAGGGGTTCGGATGTGACGCCGGCCATGATTGGATACCGTTCGCAGGCACACCGTGGAGAGGGAGGGCCGGGATGGCCGAGGAGATCCGCGCCGAGATGGTGGCGAACGTCTGGAAGGTCGTCGCGTCGGCCGGGGACACCGTGTCCGAGGGGGACACCCTGGTGATCCTGGAGTCGATGAAGATGGAGATCCCGGTGGTGGCCGAGTCCGACGGTGTGGTGCAGCAGATCGCGGTCAACGAGGGCGACGTGGTGCAGGACGGCGACCTGATCGCGGTGATCGGTTGACCGGCCCGATCGTCCGCCGGGCGGAACCGGCCGACCACCCGGCGGTGGCCCGCCTGACCGTCGCCGCGTACGAGGCGGACGGCCAGCTCAAGGGCGAGAACGGCTACGGCGCGGTGCTGGCCGACGTGGCCACCCGGGCGGAGACCGGTGAGGTGCTGGTCGCGGTCGACGAGGCCACCGGGGCCGTGCTGGGCGCTGTGACGTTCGTGCTGGCTGGCACCCCGTACGCCGAACTCTCCGGGCCGGGCGAGGCGGAGTTCCGGATGCTCGCGGTCGACCCGGCCGCGCAGGGTCGGGGCGCCGGTGCGGTCCTGGTCCAGGCCTGCGTGGCACGGGCCACCGAGCTGGGCTGCAGGGCCGTGGTGATCTGCGTACGCAGCGGCATGGCCGCGTCGGCCCACCGGCTCTACGCGCGGTTCGGCTTCGTCCGGGTGCCCGAGAAGGACTGGTCCCCGCAGCCCGGCGTGGAGCTGCTGGGCCTGCGGCTGGAACTGCCCGGTCGGGGCTGACCGCCGGCCGCGAACCGGCCCGGTCAGTCAGCGTCGGCGATCTTCGCCAGCAGCTCGTCGGCGACGTCCAGCGCGATCTTCGTCCGCTCGTCCTCGGTGATGCCCGGGGCACGGATGGCGAACCAGCTGGTGTGTACGGCGAACAGGCACAGCGTGGCCCGGAGCTGGGCCTGCGGCGACTCGTCGCCCCGGCACAGCTCGTTGGCCAGCCGCATCATCCGCTCCCGCATCTGCATGCCGGCGCTGAGGCTCTTCAGCACGGTCTGGTTCTGCTCGAAGAAGCGCATCACCGAGGGCAGCTCGCCGCCGAACATGGCCTCGGCGTACCGGCTGATCAGGGCGTGGCGGGTGGTCAGGGTGGCGGGCTGGGTGCGGGCCCACTCGATCAGGTCGTCGATCCGGCGCAGCCGGTCCTCGACGAAGCTGTTGACGATCTCGTCCTTGCTCTTGAAGTGGTAATAGAGGGCGGCCTTGGTCACCCCGAGCCGCTCGGCGATCTCCCGCAGCGAGGTCCTCTCGTACCCCTGCTCGGTGAAGAGCTCCAGCGCGACGGCCTGGATGCGTTGCCGCGTGCCGCCTGTGCTCTCCCTCACCGCTACCACCTATCTCGCTTGACGGGTTTCTGCTGTCCAACTTACCGTGCGGCTAGTAAGGTAACTAGCCGGGCGGCAAGTAAGTCGGTCACAGATCTTCGGGGGAGCTTACCCATGAGTCAACCAGCCCAGGTGGCAGTGCGACCCAACGTCCGGGTCGTCCTGTTCGGCCTGATGATCGCGATGATGCTCGCGATGCTCGACAACATGATCGTCAGCACCGCGCTGCCGCGGATCGTCGGCGATTTCGGCGGGGTCGACCACTTCACCTGGGTCGTCACCGCGTACGTCCTGGGCACCACCGTCTCCACCCCGATCTGGGGCAAGCTCGGCGACCTCTACGGGCGCAAGGCCGTCTTTCTCATCTCGGTGGTCATCTTCCTGATCGGCTCCGCGCTCTGCGGCATGTCCGGCTCCAGCCTGTTCGGCGGGGTCGAGGACGGCATGATCGAGCTGATCGCGTTCCGGGCGGTCCAGGGTCTCGGCGCCGGTGGCCTGATGGTCGGCGTCATGGCAATCATCGGTGACCTGGTGCCGCCCCGCGAGCGGGGCCGCTACCAGGGCATGATCGCCGGCATCATGGCCATCGCCATGGTGGCCGGCCCGCTGGTCGGCGGCTTCATCACCGACCACCTCTCCTGGCGGTGGGCGTTCTACGTCAACCTGCCGCTCGGTGGCCTGGCGCTGCTGGTCCTCGCCACCACCATGCACCTGCCGAAGTACCGCACCGAGCACAAGATCGACTGGTTGGGCGCCGGCCTGCTCTCGGTCGGCATCACCGCGATCGTGCTGATCACCACCTGGGGCGGCAACGAGTACGACTGGGTCTCCCCGCAGATCCTCGGCCTCGCCGCGCTCGCCCTGGTGGCCCTGGTGATCTTCGGCTTCGTCGAGCGGCGGGCCCCCGAGCCGATCCTGCCGCTGGGCCTGTTCGCCAACCGCAACTTCGCCCTGATCTCGGTGATCGGCTTCCTGCTCGGGTTCGCCATGTTCGGCGCGATGAACTTCCTGCCGATGTTCCAGCAGACCGTGCAGGGCGCCTCGGCCACCAACAGCGGCCTGCTGCTTCTCCCGCTGATGTTCGGCATGCTGGTGGTCTCGCTGGCGGTCGGCCGGGCGATCACGAAGACCGGCCGCTACCGGGCCTTCCCGATCATCGGCGGCGTCGTGATGACCGTCGGCATCGGCCTGCTGACCCGGCTCGACGTCGACACCAGCAAGGTGGAGTCCTCGCTCTACATGGTCGTGCTCGGCATCGGCATGGGCTTCCTCATGCAGACCTCGATGCTGATCGCGCAGAACAGCGTCGAGCAGAAGGACCTCGGCGCGGCGAGCGGCGCGGCCACCTTCTTCCGGTCCATCGGCGGCTCGTTCGGCATCTCGCTCTTCGGTGCCATCTTCGCCAACCGGCTCGCCGCCTCGGCCGGCGGCGGCGCGTTCAGCGGCGGCTCGGGCGAGGGCCGCGGCCTGGACCTGGAGAAGCTCAAGCAACTGACCGGGCCGATGCGGGAGGTTGTCCTCGGCGCGCTGGCCGACGGCATCTCCCACGTCTTCGTCTGGGCGGTGCTCTTCACCGTGGCGGTGCCGGTGCTGGCCTGGTTCATCAAGGAGGTGCCGCTCCGCTCGGCCAACGAACCCCCGGCCGCCGGGACCACCCCCGAGGACGAGGCGGAGACCGCCCTCGGCAAGGCCCCCGTCGCCTGACCCACCCTCCGTCGCGGCCACGCCCACCCAACCGGGTACGGGCGTGGCCGCGCCGTCTCCCCCTCTCCTTCCCTCTCCCCAGCAATGACGCGCAACTTCAGCGAAGTTGTGGCCTCGGCGCGCCCGGAGGCGACAACTTCCGGGAAGTTGCGCGGATATCCAGGGGGTCAGGGGTGGCGGAAGGGGGCGAGGAGGTGGCGCCAGAGGCGGCGGAGGGGGCCGGGCGGGTTCCCGCCCGGCGGGGCGGTGATCAGGGTGCGGGCCAGGTCGCGGGTGGCGGGATCGAGGTCCGGGGTGGCCAGCGACAGGTAGGCCAGCGAGACCGCGATCGGCACCGGCCGCTCGCGTGCCACGGCCACCACGTCGGCGAGCCGCTCGGCCACCACCCGGGCCACGTCGGGGCGTACGGCGGGGTCGACCCAGGCCGCGGTGACCAGGGCGAAGAGCGCCGCCTCGGTGATCCAGTCCTCCACACCCCAGACCAGTTCCAGCAGCACCCGGCGGCGGGTGGAGTCGGCCCACGGCTCGTCGGTGTGGTGGTGCAGCAGGCCCAGGCAGGCCCAGACCTGCACGCAGCGGACCCAGAGCGACGGGTCCTGGCCGGTGAGCACCCGGCCCAGCGCGGTGGCCGGCGCCTCGGGCGGGTGCACCAGCAGGCCGAGCAGGTCGGCCAGCTCCACGGTGGCCAGTCCCACCGCGGCGTCGTACGCGGCCGGCGGGTGCGGCCAGGCCGGGTGAGCGAGCTGCCGGACCCGTTCCCCCGCCTCGGCGGAGGGGGTCGGCAGGGTGGGCGCCGCAATGGTGCCCTCGTACCGCCAGAGCTGGCAGGTGGTGGCCCGCCGGGGCTCCCGTGGGTCCGGGTCGGACACCGCGGCCACCTCGACGTCCAGCCCCGGCGCGGCCGCCGCCGCGGTCCGCATGGCGCTCGGTGGTTCCAGCGCGTCCAGGCGTACGGCGACCCGGACGGTGCCGTCCGCGCCGAGGGCCTGGCGCAGCGCGTCCAGCACCGGACCGCCGGCCGGGGTCACCTGGCCGAGCCAGGGGCGGCTGCGGCAGCACTCGGCCAGGTCGCCGTGCTCGTGGCTGTCGTCCGGGTGCTCCCGGACGAAGTCGGCCAGGGCGACCAGGTGGGCGACGTCCCCGTCGCGCTGGAAGCGCAGCCGGTACGCGGTGTGCACCGCGCAGTCGAAGGTCGGATCCTTGGCCAGCGCCCGGTCGATCCAGTCCAGCGCCTCGTCGAGCCGCCCGTTGTCGGCGAGGGTGCCGGCGATGTCGGCGTAGACGGCCAGGTCGTCGGGGTCGAGCGCGACGGCCCGGCCGAGCGCGGCGAGGGCCTCCCGGGTCCGGCCGGCGCTGCGGTACGCGTACCCGAGCCAGACCTCGCCGAGCTTGGTCGGCTGTGCGCGTACTCCCCGGGCGGCCCAGGTGACGGCGAGGGCGGCCGCGCCGAGGCGCCGGGCCAGCGCGGACGCCGCGCCGAGCAGCAGCGGATGCCCGGGGTGCACGGTGACCGCGTTGCGCGCGAGGGTGAGGTACGGCCGCAGTGGGTCGCGCAGCCGGCGGGGGACCGGGTCGGGCACCGCCGCGCAGATCTGCATGAGGATCCGGGCGGTGCGTTCCGGGTCGAGCCGTTCGGGTAGCTCGGGCGCGGTCACCCAGGGCACGGCGGCCCAGTCCGTGCCGGGCGCGTAGCCGCTGGCCGCGGCGAGCAGGTCGAGCCCTTCGGCCGGGCGGCCGGCGGCGGCGAGCAGGTGGGCGCGGGCCACCACCGCCCCGACGTACGCGTGGTGGCCGAGCGGGAAGAGTTCCAGGTCCCCGCCGCTGGCGGCGTCCAGCCGGGCCAGCGTCTCGTGCACCTCGGGCAGCGTCGGGGACTGGACCAGGGCGGCGGCGACGTGGCCGGCGGCGTGCGCCAGGTCCCCCTCGGCCAGCGCGAGCCGCGCGAGCGCGAGCTCCTCCTCGGCGGAGAGCGTGGGGTCCTCGGGCACGTTGTTGTCTCCGGGTGGTGGTTGGCCGGCCGGGCAAGCCTAGGGGATCACGAATCGGCATGGTGATCCAGTGCGCACTACTGTTCGTTCCATTGCTCGATACGGTCAAACGATGCAAGACTGAGCACGGAACGCGCGGGAATCGCGCAGAGAGGGGTCTTACGTGACACGCCCAGGGGCCGGCATGGCCGCCGACATCGACGAGCAGCCGGCCGGCTACGACCGTCTGCTCTCCGCCGAGCACGCTGGGGCCATCGCCCGGGTCGCGGCGGTGATCGCCGAGCATCGGCCCCGCCACGTGGTGTTCACCGCCCGGGGCACCTCCGACCACGCGGCGCTCTACGCGGCCTACCTCACCGAGATCCGGCTCGGCCTGCCCGCCGGCCTCGCCTCACCGAGCGCCGTCACCGTCTTCGGCGCCCGACCCGATCTCTCCGAGGCCCTGGTGGTGGGGGTCAGCCAGAGCGGCGGTTCGCCCGACCTGACCGAGGTGCTGCGGGTGGCCCGGGAGTCCGGCGCGCTCACCCTCGCGGTCACCAACAACCCCGACTCGCCGCTGGCGGCCACCGCCGAGCTGAGCGTCGACATCGCCGCCGGGCACGAGCGGGCGGTCGCCGCCACCAAGACCTACACCGCCGAGCTGCTCGCGCTGCTGATGCTCGTCGAGGGGGTACGCGCCGGCGACGGCGTGCTCCCCGCCGAGGAGCAGGCCGCCCTGGCTCGCCTGCCCGAGCTGGCCGAACGCACCCTGGCCGACGACACCCCGGCCCGGCTCGCCCCGCGTTACCGGTTCGCCGCCCAACTGGTCACCACCGGCCGGGGATACGCGTACCCGACGGCGCGGGAGGCGGCGCTGAAGCTGATGGAGACCTCGTACCTGCCGGCGCTCGCCTTCTCCGGGGCCGACCTGCTGCACGGGCCGCTCGCCATGACCGACCCGGACGTGCCGGTGCTGGCCGTGGTCGGCTCCGGCCCCGGCGGCCAGTCGATGCGTGAGGTGCTGCCCCGGCTCGGCGAGCGCCGCGCCGACGTGGTGGTGGTCGGCTCCGCCGAGGTCGAGGCGACCGAGCGGATGGCCGTTCCCGAGGTCGACGAGCGGTACGCCCCGCTGCTGGACATCCTCCCGTTGCAGCGGCTCGCCCTCGCGCTCGCCCTGGCCCGGGGCGAGGACCCGGACGCCCCGCGCGGGTTGAAGAAGGTCACGGCGACGATGTGAGCCCGGACGTGGCACGCTGTTCAGCGTGTCCACCCTCCGTGACCTCGCCGAGGAGCACACCCAGCTCCGCCCGGCCGACATCGACCACCTGCACCGGATCGCCGGCGACTGGCAGCTGCTGTCCGACCTGTCCTTCGCCGACCTGCTGCTCTGGGTACCGGTGGACGGGGACGGCACCTACCTCTGCGTGGCCCAGGTCCGCCCGACGACCGCGCCGACCGCGTACCTGGACGACCAGGTCGGCCGGATCGTCGGCGGGCCGGAGGTGGCCCACCTGGAGGTCGCCCATCGGCAGGGCCGGATCTGGCGGGAGGGCGACCCGGTCTGGTACGGCGACGTGCCCGCCCGGCACGAGGCGATCCCGGTCCGGCTGCGTACCGCCGAGGGGGAGGCCGGCGAGGTCATCGCGGTGGTCGGCCGGGACACCAACCTCTCCACCGCGCGGACGCCCAGCCAGCTCGAACTGAACTACCTGACCACCGCGGACGACCTGGCCCAGATGATCGCCGACGGCACCTTCCCGCCGCCCCGGCACCCGGGTGAGACCACCTCCGCGCCCCGGGTCGGCGACGGCCTGGTCCGGCTCGACGCCAACGGCCAGGTCACCTACGCCAGCCCGAACGCGCAGTCCGCGTACCGCCGGTTGGGCTACGCCTCCCATCTGGTGGGGGAGGACCTGGCCAAGCTGCACCGGCGGCTGGCCGCCGACCCCCTCGAAGGCACCGACGCGGGCAACGCCGTGCTCGCCGCGCTGCGCGGCGAGGCCCCGCCCCGGCGGGAGATCGACGCCCGGGGCGCCACCATGCTCACCCGGGCCCTGCCGCTGATGCCGGCCGGCGTGCCGATCGGCGCGTTGGTCCTGGTCCGCGACATCACCGAGGTACGCCGCCGGGACCGCGCCCTGATCACCAAGGACGCGACCATCCGGGAGATCCACCACCGGGTGAAGAACAACCTCCAGACCGTCGCCGCGCTGCTCCGCCTCCAGGCCCGCCGGGTCGCCATGCCCGAGGCCCGGGTCGCCCTGGAGGAGTCGGTACGCCGGGTCGCCTCGATCGCGCTGGTCCACGAGACGCTCTCCATGTCCAGCGACGAGGCGGTCGAGTTCGACGGCATCGTCGACCGGGTGGCCAGCGCCGCCACCGAGGTCGCGGCCACCGAAGTGACCGTCGACATGCGTCGGCAGGGCAGCTTCGGCGTACTGCCCGCCGAGATCGCCACGTCGCTGGTGATGGTCCTCAACGAACTGCTGCTCAACGCCGCCGAGCACGGCTTCCCGCCGGCCGGGGAGGAGGGCCCGGCCCGGCCGGCGGACGCGGCGAAGCCCGAGGTGGTGGTCTCCGCGCACCGGTTCCGCAAGCAGTTGCACGTCTCCGTCGCCGACAACGGCCGTGGCCTGCCCGAGCAGTTCGACGCCGAGCGGGGCGGCAACCTGGGCCTGCAGATCGTCCGGGCCCTGGTCACCGGTGAGCTGCGCGGCACCATCGAACTGCGCAACGGCGCCACCGGCGGCACCGAAGCCGTCCTCGTCCTCCCCCTGGCCCGCCCCACCGCAGATCCGCGCTGACCCCCGGGAGTCAGCGGCGGGTGAGGAGGGTTGTGGTGAGGCCGGGGCGGGGCCAGACCGCGTGGACGGTGAAGGAGTCGCGCAGGGCGGCGCCCTTCGCGCCGGGCACGGCGGCGAGCGGGTCGGTGTGCCGGCCGGAGACCACCAGCCACACCCGCTGCACGCCGGCCAGGCACTCCGCCGGACGGTCGCACTCGCTGGCCCAGAAGTCCGCGCGCTGTCGCTGATCGCGGACCAGCAGCACATCGCGGGGCCGGTGCGACCCCAGGTGGTACGCCATTCCGAGGTCGAGGAAAAGCCAGCTCTGCCGGGGTGAGTAGACGATCACGTCGCCCGGCTGCTCGTGCTCGGCGATCACCCGGGCCACCCCCGCGTAGTCGACCGGGGCGGTGCGCGGCCACTCGTGGGTCCGGCGCAGCGCGGCCTGGTCGGGCAGGCCCAGCAGACCGGCCAGGGTCACCACGGCGACCGCCGGCACCAGGCGCACGGCGGCCAGCGCGGCCCCGGCCAGCAGGCAGGCGAACGGGACGGTGAAGACCAGATACCGGTTCACCCAGAGCGGCACCCGCGTCCCGGCGGCGAAGAGCAGCAACGCCGGCAGCAGGACCGCGACGCCCGGCAGCAGCGCCCGCCGGCCGAGCCGGCCCGCCCCCAGCGCGGCGAGGCCGACCAGCAGCCCGCCGACCACCCTGCTCTGCGCCACTCCGCCGGGCAGCCCCGCCAGGTCGGCCAGATGGGCGAGGTGCACCCAGTTGAGCTGCCGGGACCGTTGCCCCCGGGCCACCAGCACCAGCGGCGTGACCAGTAGCACGACGGGCAGCATCGCCGCCAGCCACCACCAGAGCAGCCCCCGGTGGGCACGCTGGTCGCCCGTGCCCGGCCGACCCCGGCCCACCCCGCCGCCGACGGTCCCCGGTCCGTCGGGATGCGCCGGTTCGGCGATGCCGGTCGCCGTCGGGCCGCGCCAGGCCGCCAGCAGCACCACGAGCCCGTGGGCGACGAGCAGGGTCACGGCGATCAGGTGGGTCAGTCCGAGGGCGGTGGCGATGATCGCGTACCCGGCCCAGCGCCGCCAGGTCGACCGGCGCAGCGCGCCCACCAGCAGCAGGGTGGCGAACACGGCGAGCAGGGTGGCGAGCGCGTACGGGCGGGCCTCCTGCCCGTACCGGGAGGTGCCGGGGAGAACGGCGAAGAGTAGGCCGGCGAGCAGCCCGGCCCGGGCGGTGCCCAGCCGCTCGCCGAGCCGGGCGGTGAGCCCGGCGGCCGCGGCCATGGCCAGCGCGGAGGGCAGCCGTAGCGCGGTCGGCGAGGTGCCGAAGAGCGCGGTCCAGCCGTGCATGAACAGGTAGTACGGGCCGGTGGCGGCGTCGATGGTGCCGGCCAGCCGGACCAGGTCCCGGATCGGCCGGGTGGCGGCGCTCCACGTCGCCAGTTCGTCCCGCCAGAGTTGGGCGTGCCCGATCCCGGTGAGGGTGACCACCAGCGAGAGCAGCGT
The DNA here is from genome assembly GCF_026013475.1 of Micromonospora yasonensis. GTDB lineage: Bacteria > Actinomycetota > Actinomycetes > Mycobacteriales > Micromonosporaceae > Micromonospora > Micromonospora yasonensis. The sequence goes on from NZ_JAPDPH010000012.1 coordinate 56,881, forward strand.
CGGCGGCAGCCAGACCAGCCACGCCCGGCGGTCGCCTGGCGGCCCGGAATCCGACGGTTCGCTCACGTTCCGCAGCGTCACACAGCGGTCCCGCCCGCCGGGCCGGTCCGCCGATTCCCGGCTGATCGACTCCGGTTGCCGTATGTCGTGTGCTCGGCACGCGCGAACGCCCCGAGCTGCCGCATGTCGCTCCCTCGCGGCGCGTTGACCGCCCGGGTCGCCGCAATCCGAGTCGATCATCGTCGATGTTGCCCACGGCGGCCCGTGATGTGGGATCACATCCGCACTCGTTGGCCGGGACCCCCTCGGTGTGGGAGCATGTCAGCCATGACCGCCGCTGTCGTCCGCCGCTTCGTGGCCCGCCGCCACGTCGATTACGGCCGCGTGCGCAGCGCGATCTGTCCGGCCCACTGACGACGCCCGACCCATCCGTCTCGGGCGCGCTCTCGCGCCGGCCGTCATCGACATCGCCGTCCACGGCCCTTGCACCAGGGCCGGCCGCCGCGTCCGCGCTCGCAGGCACAGCAGACAACGGAGGACGCCGCGATGGCGGTCAGCAGCACCCCCACCCGCTCCGAGACTCCGCCCGCCGGGCGGGCACCCCGCCGGCCCCGTGGTGAGGGGCAGTGGGCCCTCGGGCATCGTGAGCCGCTCAACGGCAACGAGCGGATCAAGAAGGACGACGACCCGCTCAACGTCCGGGCCCGGATCGAGAACATCTACGCGCACCGGGGCTTCGCCTCGATCGACCCGCAGGACCTGCGGGGCCGGTTCCGCTGGTGGGGCCTCTACACCCAGCGCAAGGCGGGCATCGACGGCGGGCGTACGGCCGTGCTGGAGCCGCACGAGCTGGAGGACGAGTTCTTCATGCTCCGGGTCCGGGTGGACGGCGGTGAGCTGAGCCTGGCCCAGCTCCGGGTGATCGCCGACATCTCCCGCGAGTTCGCCCGGGACACCGCCGACATCACCGACCGGCAGAACATCCAGTTCCACTGGATCCGGGTCGAGGACATGCCGGAGATCTGGCGCCGGCTGGACGAGGTCGGCCTGCAGACCACCGAGGCGTGCGGCGACTGCCCCCGGGTCGTGTTGGGCAGCCCGGTCGCCGGGGTGGCCCGGGACGAGGTGCTCGACCCGACGCCGGCGCTCGACGAGATCGTCCGCCGGTACGTCGGCGACAAGCAGTTCTCCAACCTGCCGCGCAAGTTCAAGACCTCGATCTCCTGGCTGGTCGACACCCCGTACGAGGCGAACGACATCGCGTTCCTCGGCGTCGAGCATCCCGAGCACGGTCCCGGCTTCGACCTCTGGGTCGGTGGCGGCCTCTCCACCAACCCGATGCTGGCCAAGCGGCTCGGCGTCTGGGTGCCGCTGGCCGAGGTGCCCGACGTCTGGGCGGGCGTGGTCGGCATCTTCCGGGACTACGGCTACCGCCGGTTGCGCAACCGGGCCCGACTGAAGTTCCTGGTCGCCGACTGGGGCGTGGCGAAGTTCCGCGAGGTGCTGGAGAAGGAGTACCTGGGCCGGGCGCTGCTCGACGGCCCGGCCGCGGAGCTGCCGGCGAAGCCGATCGACCACATCGGCGTGCACCCGCAGCGCGACGGCCGCAACTTCGTCGGCGCCGCCCCGGTGGTGGGTCGGATCTCCGGCCCGCAGCTGGCCCGGCTCGCCGACGTGGTCGAGGCGCACGGCAGCGGCCGGGTCCGGCTCACGCCGTACCAGAAGCTGCTGGTGCTGGACGTGGCGCCGGAGCGGACCGACTCGCTGGCGGCGGAGCTGCGCGCGATCGGCCTGGAGGCCCGGCCGTCGGCCTGGCGGCGCGGCACCATGGCCTGCACCGGCATCGAGTTCTGCAAGCTCGCCATCGTCGAGACCAAGCGGCGCGGCGAGGAGCTGGTGGCCCGGCTGGAGGAGCGGCTGCGTGACTTCGACGCCGACATCTCCATCCACCTCAACGGCTGCCCGAACGCCTGCGCCCGTACCCAGGTCGCCGACATCGGACTGAAGGGCCAGCTGGTGATGGGCCCGGACGGCCGCCAGGTGGAGGGCTTCCAGGTGCACCTCGGCGGCGGTCTCGGCATGGCGCAGGGACAGACCGCCGGGTTCGGCCGCAAGCTGCGCGGCCTGAAGACCACCGCCGACGAGCTTCCGGAGTACGTGGAACGACTGGCCCGCCGCTACCTGGCCGGCCGGACCGAGGGCGAGACCTTCGCCAACTGGGTGATCAGGGTCGACGAGGAGGAGCTCCGATGAGCGAGAGCCGTTCCGTGCCGCTGTACTGCCCGTACTGCGGGGAGGAGGACCTGCGGCCGAGTGACGCCGGGCACGGCGCCTGGGAGTGCCACGCCTGCGCCCGGGTGTTCAGCGTGAGGTTCACCGGCCTGCTCAGCAAGGGGGTGGCCCGGTGAACCTGGCCTCTGCCACGAACCTCGGCCTGGTCGGGCTGGGCGGCCCGACCCCCGCCGACCCGGCCCGACGTGATCCCGAGGAGCTGCGCGCGCTGGCCGAGGAGGCCGGCCGGGAGCTGGAGGGCGCTCCGGCGCTGGAGATCGCCCGGTGGGCCGCCGAGACCTTCGGTGACCGGTTCTGCGTGACCAGCTCGATGGCCGACGGCGTGCTGGCCCACCTGGTCTCCCGGGTCGCGCCCGGCGTCGACGTGGTCTTCCTGGACACCGGCCTGCACTTCCCGGAGACGCTCAAGGTCCGCGACGAGGTGGCCCGGCGGCTGCCGGTGAACGTGCGCTCGATCCGGCCCCGGATGACCGTCGGGCAGCAGGACGGCCAGTACGGCCCCCGGCTGTTCAGCCGCTCCCCGGACGACTGCTGCCAGCTGCGCAAGGTGGAGCCGCTGGAGCGGGCGCTGACCGGGTACGACGCCTGGGCCGCCGGACTGCGCCGGGACGAGTCACCCACCCGGGCGAACACCCCGGTGGTGGCCTTCGACGCCCGGCGCGGCAGGGTCAAGGTGAACCCGATCGCCGCCTGGACCCAGCGGGACGTGGACGGCTACGTCGCCCGCCACGACATCCCGGTCAACGAGCTGTTCGGCCGCGGCTACGGCTCGATCGGCTGCTGGCCCTGCACCCGCCGCACGAAGGCGGGGGAGGACCCGCGGGCGGGCCGGTGGGCCATGTTCGAGAAGACCGAGTGCGGCCTGCACACCTGACGGCCGAGCCGGCCGCGGCGCCGGTGGTGCTGGTCGCGCACGGCAGTCGTGACCCGCGGGCGGCCGCGGCGACCCGGGCGCTGGCCCGGGCCGTGGCGACAGCCCGTCCCGGCACCCCGGTGCTGCCGAGCTGGCTGGACCACACCGCGCCGGGGCCGGCCGCCGTGCTGCGGGACCTCGCCGCCGCCGGCCACCCCCGGGCGGTGCTGGTGCCGCTGCTGTTGACCGCCGCGTACCACCGGAAGGTCGACATCCCGGCCGCGGTGGCCGCCGCCCGGGCGGCGGGCGCGACGATCGACGTACGGGTCACCGAGGTGCTGGGCCCGGCCGACGGCCGAGTGGATCCGGGCCTGCTGGCCGGGCTGTGCCGCCGGCTGGCCGAGGCGCACCCCGACGGGTACGACGCCCTGGTGCTGGCCGCCGCCGGCACCCGGGACGCCCGGGCGCGGGGTTCGGTGGGCCGGGTCGCGGCGGCGCTCGGCGCGGAGCTGGGCGTTCCCTGCCGCGTGTCGTACGCCTCGGCGGCGTCCCCGGCGGCCGCGGTCGCGGTGGCGAAATTGCGGGCGGGCGGGGCGGGCCGGGTGGCGGTCGCCGCCTACTTCCTCGCGCCGGGGCTGTTCCACGACGGCGTGGCGGCCGGGGCGGGGGAGGCCGGTGCGGTGGCGGTCGCCGGCCCGCTGACCGATCTGCCGGAGCTCGCCGACC
>NZ_JAPDPH010000120.1 GCF_026013475.1 Micromonospora yasonensis
AGTGCCACCTGTCGCGGGTTGTCGAAGTCCACCGGCCCGTAGGTCTCCGGCAGCCACAGCTGCACACCATGCCTGAGCAGGGTGGGGGTCAGCTGTTCGAGTTGCTGGCCGTGGAAGGCACGTTCGTACTCGCCCACGACGATCGCGTCGAACCCGCGCGCCGGGTCCGCCAGAGCGGCGAGTAGTCGTGCTGCCTGCGGCCGGTCCGGCCAAGCGATCCGGCGGGAGACACCCTCGTCGAAGAACTCGGCCACGATCCGACCGTGGCCGGCGACAAGGTCTTCTGCGTAGTTGCGCTGCCACCGGCACGACGACGCCCGGTCCTGGAAGTCGACGGTGGACATCCGACCATAGAAGGCGAAACGGATGCCCGGTGAAGGTGATGTTGTCGAGCGCCGCGCCCGCTGGCGGCCTCGCCAGCTTGACTGCCGTATCCACCAATCGAGCAGGTCGGGGCCGTCGACTTCCAGCGCGTATTGCATCAGTGCCCTCCCCATAGACGACGTTGCAGCCGTCCGCCTCGATATGGATGAACAACGATGTTCTGGTTCGTGGGACTCGGCCACTCGCAACATCTGTTGACTCAACCGTCCGGGGTGGGCCCGGCTGGTCACCCCTGGTCTGCTGTCGCGCGGTGACCGTTCGGCGCGCCGCCAGCAGTGTCTGATGGCGCAATCATCTGCCGCCGGTCGGGCGCTACGGGCCGTGACTGGCTACCGGGTGCTGCGACGCTCGCTCGTGCTTGACTCCGATGAGCGGATGCCGGGCGGTGTTCGTTGCCTTGGAGACCGGCCAGCGAGCTCGTCGTCGGGTGATATTGGATCTCGTGGTCGAGGCTAGGCGGGCAGAATGTGCGCCGTGCTCGCAACCACCCGAGAACTGCTGACGTCGTTGGATTCGTTGCCCTATCGGCAGCGGCTACGCCACGTAGCCCGGTGGGCGCGTGTGTCCGCCGATCGCGTCGAGGTATGCGCCGACCTGAGGGGCCTGGGTGCGTACGAACGTCACCTGGCCCTGGTCGCGTCGATGGTGGTGGGGGACGCCCACGGTGTTGAGGTCGCATTGCGGGACCCGCAACCGTCGATCAAGGTCGCCGCGCTCGGCGCGGCCGCGCGTGCTGGCCGGCTCAGTGGAGTGGATCTAGACCTGTCGGCGATGGAGCGGCGGCGCATCTATCGCCTGCTGCGCCGGCTGAAGGCGCCAGCGACCGCGGACGCCCTGATCACCAGAGTCCGCGCCGAATACGGCGACGACGAGGCGGCGGCCGTGCTGCCCGCGTGCAGCGCGCCGGTGGTGCGGTCGCTGCTACCCGAGTTGGAGCACGCGGCCGACATCGGGGCGCTCATGCGCCGGCACCCCGGCCTGGTTCTAGAGCGGGCGGAGGCGCGACTGGCCGCGGCCACGCCCGAAGTCCGAGACCGGATCTGGGACGAGGTGGGTCATGCGGTGCTCGACGGCGACCCCGCCACGGTCCTCGACCTCTTGGAGCGGTATGCGCCGCCGACTCGCCTGCCCGGCGGCCTGACCGCGTACGGTCTCCTCGCCGCGCATGACCCCGGCCGCGTCGCCACACTGCTCACCGCGCCGGACCGTGCCGCCTGGGTCGGGCGTGCCACGCTGCCGCCGGCGCTGCTGCGTCGCCTGGCTGTACTACCCACTGACCGGCTCGTCCCACTGGCCCGCCGGGTCCGGGACAACGCCACGATGTTCGCGGCGCTGCTCGACGAGGTCCCGCCGGCGCGGCGCGGCGCGCTGTACGACGGCGCGCTGGCCGAGGTGAACACCGCCACGCGAGTACCGCCGACGGAGGTCATGGAGGCGCTGCCGGCGGCGGTCCGGATCCGGGAGGCGAACCGCGTGCTGGGGCTGCCGAATATCCGAGAGCGGGAAGACTCGGTGCGCTATTGGAGTTCGTTCCTGTCCTGGCCGGAGGCGTCGGCCGAGATGGCGGACGCGTTGCGCTCGGGCGACGCCGGCGAGCGGGCTCAGGCGTATGGACTGCTGGTGGACGCCGCCCGCCGTTCGCGCGACCCGCAGGTCGTCGCCGAGCTGGTGGACCGGCTCGGCCGGCTCCGCAACGAGCAGGACCCAGTCCGCTCTGCCGCGCTGACCGCGCTCTCCTCGGTCGCCCGGCTGCTGACCGCCGCCGCGGCGGCCGGGCTGACCCGGCTAACCACTGACGCCGTCGAGGCGCGGGACGGCTCGGCCGTGACGACGTCCGCGCTGAGCGCACTCGCCGCGGACACCCTGCAACACCACGTCGACGTGCCCGAGCTGCGCGAGTGGGCGCTGCTGACCATCGACCTGGTCGGCTCCACCGCCCGGGCGCCCGTGCTGCGCCGGTTCGACGTGGTGCTGCGTCGCGGGCAGGAGGTCATGGTCGCCGACCGGTTGTCCAACTGGGTCGAAGACGCCATGGAGCGTGGCCGCTACGGGCCGCTGTTCGCCCTCACCGCAGCGCTCGGCAAGCGCGCCTGGCGGGTGCCCGCGCTGCAGGAGCTGCTGCACCGGGCAACCGGCCGGCAGAGCCCGGAGCCGGTGGCCGTCCGAGCCGTCGAGCTGTGGCTGGACAACCCGCGAGGGCGTGACGACCGCCTCGAGCAGGTCATCACCGCCGACCCGACCACGGTGACGATCCCGGTCGTGTGGCGGGCGACCTGCACCTCTCGTACCGACCTGCTCGACCGGGTGCTCGACCATCCGCCGCGTGGCCGGTTCGTCTCCGGTCACCTACGCTGGGTGCCGGGCTGGCCGGTGCACCCTGAGCGGTGGCTGCCCCGCCAACACGCTGCGTACATGCGATTGCAGGAGCGCGTCGTGGCCGACACCGCGGCCGGCGTACGGCAGCAGGCCGCGGCGATCAGGGCCTCCGCCCCGATCCCTGCGCTTGGGCGGGAGCTGGCGTTGCGCTACGTCGACTCGCCCACCGTGGTGCTCGCCGAGGCGGCGCTCGGCGCCCTGGTGTGGACTGACCGGCCCGCCGAGGCGCTGCCGCTGCTGCTCGACCGTTCCGGCGACGACCGGGCCCGGGTAGCGCTCTACGCGGCCGGGCGCGCCGTGCGGTTCGTGGCACCGTCGCGGCTGCCCGCCGCGCTGCATCCGGTGCTGCTCAACCCCGTTGCCAAGGTGACCAGCCGGAAGGAGGCCGCGCGCCTGCTGGTCCGATACGGCCCGCCCCAGGTGATGAGGGCGCTGCTCGACACGTATACGAACCCGCAGACGCACCGCGACATCCGCGCCGCCATCGTCTCCGCCGCCCGTCAGCGGCTCGACGCCGAGGCGAGCTGGACGATCCTCAAGACGGCGCTGCGCGGAAGCAGGGAAGAACGCCGCGCCGTGCTGGCAGCCTCCGTGAGCGAGGTCGCCGACCGGTACCGGGCACGCTACGCGGCACTCATCACCGAGGCGTGCCACTCCGCGGACCGGGAAGTCCGCCGAGCCGCGTTTCAGCAGCTACCGTACTGGTCCCACTGGGCCTGCGACATCACCGAGCTGGTCGTGGAACGGCTCACCGACCTCGGCGAGCACCCCGCCACGATCGAGATCGCCCAGCTGCTGCGCGCGTTGCGTGGTGCCGGCCTCGACGTCGCCTTCGACCGCCTCGCGCAGCGGGACGCCGTGGACTCCCAGCCGGCCGGGCCCGGCACCGACCGGCCGGCCCGCAGGCGCATCGAAGCCCTGGCGCAAGGAGCGGTGATCTGGGCACGCAGCACACCGCTGGATACCAGCCGGTCGCCGGTGGTCACAGCGGCCCAACAGCTCGCCGCACAACCCGCCTTCACCGCAACGGCGACGGCGATGCTGGTCGGTCAGGGGCGTCTGGACAACCTCGACGAGATCGCGGATCTGTGCGCCGGACGACCCGCGCTGGCCGTCCGCACGGCCGCACGGATAGCTGCCCGCCTGCGGGAACTTCCGAACTCCATCGACGCCACCGTCCTCCGGCCAACCATCCTGCGGCTAGCCGACCGAGGCGACCTCAGCGGCGGACTGTTCGCCATCGAGCTCACCCGGCCCGGCGCTACCTTCGGATGGTCCACACCCTGGCGGGACCTCCTGCTCCACCTACGCCACCACCCCGATCCCGACGTGCGCAACGAGGCGTACACCGTCGACATGACGTAGACCTGCTCCTCACCACGGCTCCGAGTGGCCGAGATCAAATGCGCTGACCTGCCGCAGCAAGCTCATCGCCATGCATGGGCGGGGAGGCTCAATCGGCGGCGGCGAAGCCGGCGCAACAGAGGGGTGCCGAGAGGTTTGGCCTGAGCTGGGAAGGGAGGAGTTCTGGCTCCACCCTGGCTGCGGTAGCTGTACCGCCACCAGGACACGCGCCCTGCACGTTACAGGCGAACGCTACGGCAGGTTGGCGGTGAGTTCTTCGCGCCACTGTGCGAAGCGTTTGCGCATCTCGCCGATGTGAGCGGGGCCCGCGCCGTAGGCGGCAAAACGCCGGTCCGGATAGCGCTCCAGCATGCCGAACAGGTCTGCCAGGATGCGCCGGTCGAATCCCGCGTCGGATTGTTCGGCCAGCTCGCACAGCCGTGTCCGGGTGTAGCGGCCGGTCATGAGGGCCGCGTCGATGTCCAGGAAGTCTCGGGGCTCGGCGCGCGTGTACAGGGCGGACATCTTGCCCGCGACGACGTCGTCGGCGTGCAGCACCGGCCCGACGTCCATCAACACCGGCGGCAACGCGCGCCAGTTGGCCGCCAGTTCGACCTTGTACAGATGGGCAGGTTGAGCGGGATCGGTGACCGCGAGCCGGGCGAAGGTGTCGAACTGCTGCGTCACCTCGACGGAATACCCGCCGTCGCGGTAGCCGTCGACCACCGCGTCCACTGCTGCGGCGAACTCCCCACGCCGCTCCCACGCCGTGAACAGGTCGACGTCCTCGCTCGGCCGGTTCAGGATGCCGTGGGCCTGAACGGCGTAGCCGCCGGCCAATGCGAACCCGTAGCGGGCAGCGACCCGCAATCCGATCTCCGCCAAGCGGAGGTGAACTTGATCCACTTCTACCCGGCCAGCGTCTGCGGCGGCGTGCTCAGCTCGGGAAAGCGCGCCTGCCACAACGCCCGCAGCCGGGCCGGGAGCCACAAGCTGGGCCACAAACGGCGCAGCGTGGGACCGTGCAGCCACCGGTGCAAGTCGTCGACCGAATTGGCCTGGTTCAGCACCGTCTGGTACATCAGCTGCAGATCACCGGCGTCGTCCAGGTCATAGGTGCTGTCGGCGGACCAGTCCAGCCACCGATCTAGTGTCACCACACCGCGAACCGGACCGCGCAGGTCGGACAGGGAGGCGGCGACTACGAAATGCCGCTGGTCCACATACCGCGACCCAGGCGGTGCACCACTGCCGCTGGCCATGTCTCTACCTCCTGCCCCGATCGTACGTGTGAGCGGCGTCGCCGGCTGGCACGACATCGACCTCACGGCCATCTGACCTCCCGGGCTCGGCCTGCGGCCTGACGGTCATCGTCAAGGACGAACTGCCCGTCTGCCGATCACCACACGGGCGGCCGGGCGCCTGTCAGGTGACCGCCTTACCCGGGGACCGGACTGCCGCCGCCCGCGCGGGTTCGACTTCTCGCGCTGGCCCGTCGGCAGCCTCCGGCCGGCTCGGCCCGCTGGTGCCCGAGCCGACGGGGCGCACGGACCGGGTGGCGCTGGGCCCTGCCCACCTTCTAGAAGGACACTCTCGCGGAAAGGTGGGCGGCCCCGCTGCGCTGCTCGCCCAGCGTCAGCCGGCCCAGGTTCGCGGCCGGGCTGTCGACGCCGACGTCCGGGGCGTCGCCCGACGGTGATCGCGTGGGCATCGCAGGTCAGTCGTGGCGGTGACGCACGATGTAGTCGATGTAGCGGATCGTGTCCTCGCGGTCGTCCTCGCTGATCGAGTCCCACAGGTCTGCCAGCCAGTAGAGCGAGCCCGACAGCATCCAGGCCCACCCGCGCACCCAGGTCGCCTCGTCGAACCCGAGCGCCTCCCGGTAGGCGGCCCGCGCGCGGGCATCGAACAGGCTCCAGCCCGGCCGCACCTCGACCGCCGGATCGCCGCGGCCGAGACCGCCGAAGTCGATCACCCCGGTGAGCCTGCCCCGGTCGACCAGCAGGTTGCCTTCCAGGAGATCACCGTGCAGCCATACCGGCGGTCCGGGCCACTCGTCCGCCGCCATCGCCTCGTCCCACGCCGCGGTCACCGCCCGCCCGTCGATCCGGTCGCCCAGCGCCGCGATCGACCGGCGGGTCAGCTCGTCCCGCTGCACCAGAGGTACGCCGCGCTGAATCCCTTCCTTGACCGGCCCGCCCATCGGGTCGATCGCGATCATCGCGCGCACGAAGCCGGCGAGGTCGACGGCGAGGTCGACGAGGTCCTGCCCGGCTTCCGGATTGCGCCCGTCCAGCCACGGGACGACCGTCCACGGCCACGGATAGTCCCCGCCCGGCCGGCCGACCGCGACCGGCACCGGCACCGGCACCGGCAGATGCGGTGCCAGCCGCGGCAGCCAGGTCGCGTCGGTTGCCACCTGGTCGACCGCCCACTGCGCCCGCGGCAGCCGTGCCGTCAGGGAATCACCCAGCCGGAACAGCGCGTTGTCGGTGCCGTTCAACGGCTGCGGAACGATCGGCAGGTCCGACCATTCGGGGAACTGCTCGTCGACCAGGGCGCGTACCTGCTCGACAGTGACGACGATCTCTCCAGGGCGCATCGCGCGACCGTAGAACCCGTTCGATCATCCTGTCGATCGAATTCGGACCACGCCGAACCCTACGCCGGATCGACGCGTGCACGTCAACGACGGCCGCACCCTCGTGCGGGTCGACGAGATCGCCGACGGGATCCCCACCCGCGAGTGGCAGCTGCACAGTTGCGGGCCGGGCGCGAAAGGACCCCGCGATTACCTGTGGGCCTGGATCACCACCACTACCCGGCCGGACGAGCATCGGTGGCTGCTCATCCGCCGCAGCCGGACCACCGGCGAGCTGGCCTTCTACCTGTGCTGGGCGCCTCGCCCGGTGCCGCTGCACACCCTCGTCCGTGTCGCTGGTTCCCGCTGGAGGATCGAGGAGCTGTTCCAGACCGGCAAGGGCCAGGTCGGCCTGGACCACTACCAGGTCCGCAGCTGGACCGGCTGGCACCGCTTCATCACCCTGGCCATGCTCGCCCTGACCGTCCTCGCCGCCAACACCGCCCAGCAGCCCGACCCAGACCCGGAGATCATCGCGTTGACCGTCGCCGAAATCCGCCGACTCCTCAACGCCCTCGTCCTCGCCACACCACTACCACCAGCCCACACCCTGCACTGGTCGACCTGGCGACGAACATCCCAAGCCCGAGCCCGACGATCCCACTACCAGCGCAGACTCGGCCACTACGCCGGCCCGAAGAGCAAGAGACGTTGGGGTACTAGGGAACATCGCCGATCGAGGAGAGGCGCTGATGCATCGGCCTGCGGTGGCCGGCGTCCAGTTGGGACCGGATTTCGTCCATGTGAGCCGCGAGCTCTCGGGGGCGCGTACAAGGGCTACGGCACCCGTGCGGTTCTGCGCCTGTAACGTCGGCACTCGGGCTACGACTGGCACACCAGCACCCAGTACGCGACCGCCGGCACGTTCTGGGCGAAGATCGCCAGACGGACGGACGGACGGGCGGGTCCTTCACCGAGAGGCCCGACGGCGAGTGTGAGCACATGAAGGTCGATTGCCGAAGGTGACTGGCGCGGCATTCGCCCTGCTCAAGCCCGCGCCAGAGAAGTTGGGCAACTGGCCAAGATTTTTTTCGGATAGGGGCCGATCTCGAGGCTGGGAGGTAAGAGAAGCCAGCATTGAGCCCGCCAAGGATCGCACCGCCGGGACAACCTGCCGAAAAACGCGCGGGCAGTGCGGTTCCCCCCGGGCGAGTGCTTTAGCATGTCGCTGCGTCGTCATGGCATAACTCATGTGCACTCGACCGGGCATGCGAAGCCGGACGCGAAGCTGGGGGCATCGGTTGGTAGCTGTAGCAGTGTCGACAGATATGTTGCGGCAACGTCTGACGGAAGCGTTCGGGCCGGAAGCGCTTGTTCTGGGCGCCGACGGCGACGACCGTCCGGACTTCATCGTCGTCGACGAACGGTACGGCTTGGTCATCGTGGACGTCGAGAGCAATGGTTCCGACCCGGCGTCGCGGAAGCCGTATGTGCGTCTGAACCGGAAGATAGCGGATCTCCGAGAGGAGATACCCGTCGTCGACCATTTCCGCCCGCAGCGGCTCGTGCTGTTCCTCGATCATCCGACGGAGCTTCTGACTCAACAGGGGACGAGCGGGTGGGCGCTGAGTCTGGTGGACCTGAACACGGGCGGCTGGATCTCGCGGCTGCCCCAGGAAGAAGCGGATCCGGACGATTTGCAGGATCTCCGTGCCGCGCTCGCCCCGAGTCTGGTTTTCGAGATCAAGGCTCGGCGAGGCGCTACGGATGCCGGACGGGCAGAGCGGCATCGTGTCCGTGCCATCCTTGATGCCGAGCAGGCGGCTGCGGCGACGGGACCGGTCGCTGACGTCCTGCGGTTGTCCGGTCCTCCCGGCAGCGGGAAGACGTTGGTGCTCGCGGGCCGTGCTCGCTATCTGTCCGGCAGGCACCCCGACTGGCGGATCGGCATCGTTTGCTACAACAACGCACTCGTGCCGTACCTCCGTACTCTCGTGGCGAACCACCCAAACGTGGAGGTCGATACCTTCGGGAAGTTCGCCCGCAAGCGTGGCCTGCGGATCGCGCTGGACGACGCCGCCCAGGCGGAGTACGACGTCGACGCGGTGCTGGCCCGAGGGCTGGAGCCGGATCTCGACGCGGTCCTCGTCGACGAAGCGCAAGACTTCGCCGACGCCTGGGTTCGGCTGCTGCTGAACGCCGTCCGGCCCGACCGCGGGGGCATAGTTCTGGCCGGCGACAATGGCCAGGCGCTCTACCGGGAGGTGAAGGAGTTCGCCGCGCTGGCCGGACGCAGCGTCGAGTCCTGCAGGCTCACCCGCGGCTACCGGAGCACGCGCCAGATAATGGCGGCCGCGGTGAGCACGCAATCCCGGAGCGGTTCCATGCCGCGCAACGACGTGCCGGTAGGTGAGCCCGTCGATCTGATCTGGGCACCGACGTGGAACGATCAAGCTGCGGCGATCGCGTGGGAGGTGGGCCGCCTCATCGAGTCTGGCGAACGCGGACCGGAGGACATCGCAATCCTGGTGACGCAGAAGCCAGGCACGATGAATCGTCTTCGGCGTGCGCTCGACCATGTCCGCCTTCCTTATTTGGTCGTCGACCGGAGCAACGCGGCGTCGTTCGATCCGTCAAGCCCGGAGATCAAGGTCATGACGGTGCACGCTGCCAAGGGCTATGAGTTCGACGTCGTCCTCCTCTTCGGCCTCGAAGCGCTTCCGTACGCGAGCGAGGATGCCGTAGCGGCGGACCAGGAGGCCGCACGGCGGGCACGGGTTGGGTACGTCGGGATGACCCGTGCTCGCGATCAGCTGCTGATCACGTACACCCGGGACAATCCGTATCTCGATGCCCTGCGAAACAATCCTGATGTCCGCATATGGACCTGGCCGGATGACTACGAGGTGTAGATGTGGCACGCCTGACCGTCATGGGCGACTACCAAGGCCCCGGTGAGCGGAAGACTACCGAGACCCTGGCCCGCGATCTCCCGGATTCCTGGGAAGTAATCGCCGGCCGTAAGCTGAGCGGCCCGCGCCGCGACGATGTCGATCTCGTCGTGGTCGGCGACCGGGCGATCTTCCTCCTCGATGAGAAGGCATGGGGCCCCGAGATCACCCTGAGCGACCAGTACTGGCTGGTCCGCGGCGAGGAACGGCGCAATCCCCTGGACCGCGTGAACCAGCTCGCTCGGGCGCTCGCTGGGCAACTCCGCGACCACGTACACGGATATCGGACCGCAGTCGGAGGTCGGCGGCTGGTCGTTGCGGGAGTCGTGCTCTCGCACGACCACCTGACCCTCCAATATGATGGGACCTACGCGGACGGCGATGTAGTACAGCCGCTGTCCGAGGCAGCCGCCTGGTTGCAGCGAGAGGACGCGAAGTTCGGCACGGATCTGTTCAGCGCGCGCACGGATGTCATCGACTTCCTCGTAGGCCTGCCGGGACGGGACTCGCTGCCCGCTCGCATCGGGCCGTACCAGATAGTGCAGGAGTTGGCGGCGATCGGTGTCGCACGCTGCTTCCATGCCAGGGACGGGCGCCGTACGGTCATCCTCCGCTGTTACCCGATGCACGGTTGGGGACTGGACGGATCACCGACGCAGCTCATCGAGCGTGAGCGGGTCGCCCTCGACCGGCTGGAGGAGCGGGATAGGACCTGGCAGATCCATCCAAGCTTTGAATACGAGGCGCGGCAGTGGATTGTTGTACCGGTCGTTCCTGCGCGTGGCCGGAGCCTGGCCAGCTCGATCCCGCTGAACGACCCGCCGCGAACGGAGGGCAGGCTCGCCCAGCAGATCCAGGTCGACGTCGTGGAGGACGCGTTCCGCGGGCTCGCGGAAGTACATGCGGCCGGGCTGCTCCACCGTGGCCTGTGCCCGAGCCGAGTCTTCCTGGGCCGTGGCCTGCGGGCGAAGTTCAGCGATTTCTATCTGGCTCGCGTCGCTGGTGAACACACGATCGCACCGGACGTGTCCGCCGACGCAGACACTGGCGTGCCCTACCGGGCACCCGAGTGCCGGGACGGAATCGGCTACGCCTCGACCGTGTCCGACGTCTACTCGCTCGCGCTCACCCTTGCGGTGTGGATCCTCGGGAAGATTCCGACGGAGCCAGACGCCGAACTGGTACGTGGCGACATCGCAGAGACCGCGGTCGTCGGCTCTATCCTCGCCGAGTGTCTCGATCCGGATCCCCGATGCCGGCCGGAGAGCGCGGCGGTGGTAGCACGCATCGAACAGGCAACCGCCGGTGTTCCGGCACCGGAGCCGTCCGGCAGCGTCACGTCTGGGTCGGAGTTTCGGGTCGGCGGGGTGGTTGCTGGCCGCTATGAGATTCTGGAAAGTCTCGGCCGGGGCGGATTTGCGCGGACGTGGCGAGCACGAGATAAGTTCACCGATGCCAACCGGGTCATTAAGCAGTTCCACGACGACCTGTCGGCCGAGTACGCACGCCGCGAGTTCGCCGCAGCTGATCGAGTACGACACGATTACTGCGCCCGGGTCTACGACCTGAGCACGGAGAAGCCGGGCTACCTGGTACTGGAATACGTCCCCGGACAGAACCTAAAGGATTTTGCCGCTAACAATCCACCCGAGGTCGAACGGTATCGCAGCATCGCCCTCGACGTGTTGTCGGCGCTGTCCTACCTACACCGTCATGATCTGGTCCACCGGGACATCACACCGACGAACATCATCGCCACCGCTCAGTACGGCGGCAAGTTGATCGACTTCGGCGTCGCAGGGCCGGCCCAGAACACCACCATCGTAGGAACTCCCCCGTTTATGGCACCCGAGCTGCGGGCCGGGCGAGGTGCCACCGCCCGCAGCGACATCTATGGGCTCGCCGTTACCATGATCTACACGATGCTGGGCCGCTATCCCTACGCTGGGGATCCGGCCTGCGGCACCGACGATCGCAGCGAGCTGCTCCATCCCACGAGGGAGGAGCGTGATTCCTGGGGGGCGTTCGGCTCTGCGGTGCTCGACGTGTTCTTCAAAGGCGCCCACGCCGATCCCACGCAGCGTCCTACCTCGGTCGACGAGTGGGCGAGGCAGCTGCGTTTGCTCGACGATCTCCCAGCCCGAGTCGGCGTCGTCGCGGTGAACCCCGTGATCGATCAGCTGCGAGGACTCTACCGGGCAAGCGCGGTCGGAAACAGCGGCAACCGGGGCTTGGACGACGAGTTCGCTCGCTCCACCTATGTGCCCACCCTGCTTGATTCGAAGCTGCAGCCCGCGGTCATTCGGGGGCAGACCCGGCTCGTGTTGCTCACTGGCAATCCGGGCGACGGGAAGACGTCCTTCCTGGTCCAGGTGGGCGAGGAACTGACGCGGCGGGGCGCCGAAATCGTCGAGAAAACCGCCGCCGGGTGGCGCATGCGACTCAATGGCCATAGTTACGTATCGATCTACGACGCCAGCGAGTCGCACGAGGGTAAATCCTCCGACGACCTGATGCGCGAGGCCCTGGACCCGGCCGACGGGGAGGATCCCCAGCGCCGGACGGTGCTGCTGGCTATCAACGACGGTCGTCTCCTGCAGTTCTTCGACGAATACGACCACCTATACCCGGACGAGGCCAGGGAGATACGGAACCAGATGGCGGGACGTCCCGCCAGTGACGACAGCATCGTCCTGGTCGACTTGAAGAGACGTACGTTGGCGTCGCGGCCGGACGGGCAGAGCCTCGCGGGACGTATCCTCGACACCTTCACCGAACCGCAGCTGTGGTCGGTCTGTGACACGTGTGTGTCCCATGCCGTCTGTCCGATGCTGCGCAACGCCACGGAGCTTCGTGAGACAGCGCGTGACACGGTCGAGGAACTGATCGCCACATCGCACCTGCGCCGCCACCGCCGCGCCACGTTCCGGGACGTACGGTCGGCCCTCGCCTGGCTCATCACCGGTGACCGTTCGTGCGAACAGGTTCACCAGGCCCGGGAGCGGGGCATGGACTTGCGCCGGGCCGACGACACGCTCGTCGAGGACCTAGCGTTCGACCGCCGCTGTGCGGACTACCTGATCCAGGAATGGGCCGACCTCGACCCGGCGGCGACCGCCGCGCCCAACGTCGAGCGAGCGGCGCGCGGCGACCGCGACCTGGTGCCTGACCCCACCGCGTTCACCGACCGTGATCGGCAGCGGGCACAGCGCCTGCTGTACTTCGGCCTGTGGAGTCCCGATCGGCTGGGGCGGTCCGTTGTCCGCGCCTACCGCTATTTCGACGTGTTCCGCGCCGCCCTGCTGGGGTCCTCCGACGCTTCTCTGGAGGAGATGCGGGCTCGCCTGCTACTCGGCCTCAGCCGGTTGCTCGGTGCTCCCGGCTATCAGGGCTCGGATCTCGCCGTGGCCGATCAAGGTGCCGGCGGCACGTGGGCGGTGCTGAAGGAGATCTCGGCCGCGGAGTTCACCTTGGAACAGGTCACGCGCCCGCTGGCCTATGTCGAGTGGTGCCCGGATGCGCTCCAGCTGCGTCACCACGACGGGCCGTCCCTGACGCTGACCCTCGACACCATCGAGCTCATTCTGCGGGTGGCGGACGGGGATCTCATCGGCGACAGCGCCACGGAGTCGGTGCGCCAGGAGATCGAGACGTTCGCCATCGGCTTGCGGCACAGCCCAGCCAGTGCCGTACGGATCGTCGATCCCGCTGGGTCCCCACGGCGCGTCACGGTGGTCGACCGGCGTATCAGGTTGGAGCAAGCATGACCATCGCCCTGCCCCGGGACCTGCGGAGCCTGGAGTTCACGGAACTCACCATGGTCGAGCTGAACGACGTCGACGTCGACCGTTTGCTTCCACACCTGTGGGAGCTGATCGTCAAGCAAGGCCGGGTCTCGACATCGCCGAAAACCGCCGACGACTACGACAGTTATCTGAAGTCGCTGGCGGCCAACGAACGCCTCGATGGATTCACCGACGACCACGGACTGCGTATCCTCGACGGCTGGCTACGCTCCTCGGTCGTCCGCATCGGCGCCAAGGGACGGGGCGGACGCTACGGCACCCAGATGGACTACGTCCTACCTCTCACGATCGCCAGCTACCGGACCGGCTTGCCAAAGAGCCGTAGCCGGCACCGCCGAGCCGACACTCTCATCTATCATCTCCTGCTCGAGGAGCTGAAAAGGCGCGGCGTCGAGGTGCCCGAACGCAACCTCCGGGAGACGTTCGAGACCGCCATCGGGGCCGGCGTGCAGATCGGCCCGCCAGGCCGGTGGGCACCGAGTTACGACGGTACGTCCGACATCGATATCAACGCGTTGCTGTCGCTATACTTCCTCGAGGAGTTCGAGCCGGCCGCAGCCCGCGAAAACAGCCAGGAATTCCGGGGCAGCGCGGTTCCGGGTGCGACCCGGGAACTGGCCCGTGACCTGCTGGATTACCTTGCTGCATACGCTGGCAAAATCACGCCCTCCGCCTTTATCGACCGATTCGCGGCGCTGATTTCGCTACGGCTATTTCAGCTTCCGCTGCGCGTCGCCCGGTCCGCCCGCCACCTCCTCAAGACCGGCGAAATGTCCGATGACATGCGGGAAGGTGGCAGCGTCGCGAATCCGCTGGAGTTGTACTGCGACTTCACCGGTGTCCGCGGCTCCGCCTCCGAGGAGCTGGCGAGGAGGTGTGTGCAACGCGACATCGAGATCATGCGCGGCTTTCTTCCCGACCGTCTCCTGCTTCGATCGCTGCGCGAGGCGATGCCCACCTTGCGGCAACGCGGCCAGCAGATTCGGTCGCTGCCGCTGCCAGAGAGCCTGGCGGCCATGGCTGGCGAGCGGGACAACCCCTTGATCACTGCCTACGCTACTATCAAAATGCAAGCGATCGAGGAGGAGACCCGGGCAAGTGCGAGTGGCACCGAGGACGATCTCGAACTCATCGAATCGGTGATGAACTCTGACACCCTGTCGTCGATCGAGCAGTTGGCTGCCCTGCTCATGGAGGGTTCGGCCGGCAAGGGCCTGGAGAATCAGATCCGGTGGTTTTGGTCGACTGGCGGGATACAGAAGCCGTACGGCCTTCTCGCCGGAACGCTTCGAGCCCGCCGGACGTGGCGCTATGCTCCCTCAGATGATTTGATGTTCGCGTTGCTACTGGTCTGTTTCACTCGGAGCGACGGCAGGCGGACACGTCGTCGTATGCCGATCGCGGAGTTGCTGAAGGAATTGCACGCCCGTTTTGGAATCCTCATCGACCGGCCGCCGGCGATGTTCGAAAACGTCGACAACCGGGCGGCGGCTGCGGCTAATCTCGAGGCTTTCAAGCGCAGGCTCCAGTTGCTTGGCTGTTTCGACGGTTTGAGCGACGACTTTTCTGCCCAGTTCGTTCAGCATCCATTGGAGACCACGTGACCTCCGAGTTGCCGTCGAACCTGATCATCTCGATCTCGGAGCTCCTCCAGGAGCATCTCGTGTCCCGCGTGGCCGGCCACTGCGTACGGGTCGATGATCTGGCGATCAAGGACGCCCACGCCATCGCTGACGAGATCGCCGACGGTGACGCCGACTGCGATGTGCACGTTCTGGCTCCCGGGGAACCCAAGCACCGCCTCGACATCAAGGTGGACCGCGCGGTGGAGCTGCGCAACCGTAAACGGCGACCACTACTCCTGCTCGTACCGGCTGGTACCGGGCATGCGGCCAGTTCCCTGGACAACTCCTTCGAACCGCTGCCGCTGATCGGGTTGCTGAACCGGGCGGCTGCTGTCATGGAACAGGTCCTCGCAGCCACCCCCGCTGCGCCGGCGGTGGCGGAGCTTCGGAAAGTTCTCGGGAGAGCGCGGCAGATAGAAAGCTGGGCCCGCTTCCTGAGCATGGTGGCGGAAGACCCGACCACCATGGCGGTGGGTCGGCATTTGTGGCAGGTCTCGCTGATCCCGGATCTGGAGCCTGACGGTCTAGAGTCCCGGATGCGGCAGAACGCGAAGGCCGTTGCAGCGATAGCCCGCCCGACCCGGCCCAGCGCTCGGGTCCGGGATCGTCTCATCGCCGCGGACGTCAAGGACGGCGCACTCCGGCAGGAGCTGCTGTCCTACCTAGAGCAACAGGAGGCGGGTGCGCTCGCCAACCCGGCGATGTGGGCGCGGGAGCTTGGCGATAAGTTTCCAGGCAAGCTGACCTTCGACCAGTGGCCGATCGTCGAGTCACAGCAGGCGTCGCTTACCGAGGTCGCCATTACGCCGTTCCGCCGGGACAACGGATCGGTGGACCCGCAGTGCAAGCTCCGCCTCGGCGACGATGCTCAGCTTTATTGTGATGTATCCACAGAGCAGCCGGGTTCCGTCGTGGTGAAGTGGACTACTACACCGGCGAAGACGACGGCCGTGGCCAACTGGCGGCTGGAGGTTCTCCCTCCAACGGACCTGCGAACCGTCGACACCGCGCCCGTCGCATGGACGAAGGTGAAGGGTGACAAGCGCCGCGCGACGCTGCGCCTCGACATCAGCGAGGACGACCTGGCGGCGGGTACTCTCTTCGTCGTCGTGCTTCGCGCGCAGGACGCTGACGGCAACGATCTCAACCAGCTCGATGGCAGTCCCGCGACCGCCGAAAGTGACCAGTTCGAGGTGATCCTCAGGGAGTATGTGCCGGAACGTAACATCCGCAAGGCAGGGGCGGACTCGCTCGCCGAGGCCGTGCTGCGGACCGCGGTGGAGATCGGCGGTGACCTAACCGAGGACGCCGCCGTGTGGGACCCCGCCGGTCAGGTGTTCGGCGTCCGTGTCGGCGGCCGCCGCATGGTGCTTATCCGGCTCTCCCGGGTCATCGCCCAGCTCCAGCGGCGAATGGCTGCTGAGGGCATCCTCGCCTTCGACGCCTTTTCCCCGCTCGGCGAGCCGATCGATACCGACGACGCGATGCCCGTACCTCTGCCGATCCCCACCGCTTTGGCCGATCGGCGGCGCAGGCTCCTTGCCGCCATAGCCGCTCGTACCCCACGCGATGTCGTCGAGACCCTGCAGTGGGACGACGAACTACGCAGCCAGGCCCGCAGTTACCTCACTAGTTTCCGTCGCGCCCTCGAGAACGCCGACAATGAGACGCGAACGGCCCTGCTGACCATGGACACGTTGATGGTCCGGGTCGGTACGGCCACTGGCGAGAAACAGGGGCTGGTGCTCCTGCCGACACATCCGCTCCGGTTGAACTGGGTCTCCGCCCACGATCACATACTGCGTACCTGGGCCGAGGAGGTGCGGTCGCGCACCCCGAAAACGGCCCGGGTGGCTGGCATCGACCTTTCCCTGGTGGCCCGCCTGTCCCCAGCGAATCTCCCCTTCACGCTGATGGATCGGCAGGGCCAGGCGCTCGTATACGCCGAGGAACTCACCCACGGCTCAGCCCTATACCTGGCCCCGGGCATCATGGAGTCGCAGGCCGTCTCAGACGCGGTCTGCGCGGCCATCGACGTGGCACGCGATGGCGGCGAGTCCATCGCCACCGCCCGCGCCCTGCACAGCCGAGTCAACAGCTACCGAGCGGCCCACCCGGGCACAGGCCCGCTGCGGTTGATGGCCATGAACCCCGGGTCGGGGCGGACTCTGCAGAAAGCCTTGGCGCCGTTGGCGCTGCCGGCAGAGCCGCGCGCCGACGAGGAGTCGATGATCGTCGGCGACGGCCCGCAACGGCTGGAGATCATTGCCTACAGCGACCACCTTTCGTACACCGATCCAGTGTCGGAACTGCGGAGCCTGCAGCGCTCGGTCACGATGAGCGAACTGCAGCGATCCACCACCCACCTGGCTCCCGCGTTGGGACTCGCCGTCCGACGGCTGGACCGCGTAGTGAACGACGAAGAAGGCCACCACCTGGCCGTCGTGCAGGACATCGCTCGTGGCAGCGTAGCCGGCGCGCCGGCCGAACTGCCGAACCGGACTACGGCCTTCCGGGATCTTTTGACTCCGTTGTGGTCGATCCGGCAGGGCGGCGATGACGCCGAGTGGGTCATCCTGCCGGCGCTTAAGGCACGCGGCAGTGGACGCGTCGAGAGCGAAATGGTGGAGACGCACCGTGGGCACCAGGAGGCGGTCGCCGCCGCGCTGGGTTTGCGCACCAACATCCCGGCACTGGCAGTACGACTCAGCTCTGAGGAGCTGAGCTACTTCCGCGCCGCGCACGATCGAGCCGACTGGGTTATCACCCTGGATCAAGCTGTTGGATCCGAGTTGTTCGAGAACGAATCCGGGACCGACGCGGGCCAACGACGGTATCTCCTCGACTACACCCCGGACTTCCTTGAGGGACTCGGTAAGAAGCTGACGGTCACGACTAGCCACCATGGCGAAGTGCTCCGGATCCTGAGTGACGCGCTGAAACAGATGGGCCTGTCGCAGGAGGCCGGCGCTGCAGCCCGGGTGCTAAACCGGTTGCTGCTCGTATCCGGACGGCTCGCACTGCGTTTGCTCCGCGACACCACCCTCTCGATCGAGGCGGTCAGCCTGGCCGCCTTGATGGGGCACCTTCAGGGCCGGAATCAGCTCGAAGGGCGCATCGTCGTACCGGTCGACTCCCACCCGGAGATCTTCGGTATGGACCCGGGATCGGACGAGCACTCCGCACAGCGGTGCGACCTCATCCTGGTCCGTGTTACCCAGCGGTCCCTTCGCCTCGAATGCATCGAGGTCAAGGGGCGCCGCGAAGCGCTGCTGCCCGCAGCTCTGGCCGAGCGGATCGTCGACCAGCTGGACAACACCGAACGGATGCTGCTCCGCCAGTTCTTCGCCACCGACCCGCCTCGGCAGGACGGGGTTTTGCAGCGCGCCCGGCTCACCGGCCTGCTGCATTACTACGCCGACCGTTCGGCACGCCATGGTCTCATTGCTGCAGACAAGATCGACGAGGTCCACCGCAACATCGATCGCATCGAAGAGGCCGCCGAGGCGCCGGAGATCACCAAGACCGGTTACGTGATCAGTTTGACCGGCTCGGAGGGTTTCCCGGCTAGACATCGTGACGTACCCATCAAGGTGTTGAGTGCCGACGACCTCGGCCGTGCCGGTTTCACCACAATTCGCAGCGATCAGCCCGCGTCGAGTGACACGCCCAAATCGGAACCCCCGTCTGTGAATCCGACGTCGGCGAAAAGCGCCGATGGGACAGACGCGCCCGCCCCAGGCTCCGGCAGTCGCGAGACTTCAGCACCGGTCGCCGGCCTTGTAGCCGCCAACGGTGGCATCTCCGAGGTGCCGCCACGGGAATCGGTAGTGGTCGAACTGGGCGTGACTAGCACCGGAAATCCGGTCACGTGGAACGTCAGCACCAAGGGTAGCCCGCACGCCTTCGTGCTGGGCATCCCAGGGCAGGGCAAGTCGGTCACGACACGCAGGGTCATCAACGAATTCTCAGCACAGGGCCTGCCCTCCTTCGTGCTGGACTTTCACGGCGACATGGCTGCGGACCCGCCGCGTGGCGCACACGTCGTTGACGCCGCGCAGGGCATCCCGATCAGCCCCTTTGAGCTGGCCGCCGAGGACGTCCGGTCGGTCAATCAGACGGCCTGGGAAATCGCCGAAATCATCGCCTACGTCTGCGGTCTGGGAGAGATCCAGCGCAACCACGTCTACAGCGGCCTTCAGCAGGCCTATCAGGACCGGATCGGACGGCACGCTCACATCATTCCCACGATGGCGGAAGTAAGCGATGCGGTGGAGAAGGTTGAAAAAGAGGGACGCGGCAAGAACGCGCGTGACCGCATCCGTCCGATCACCGATTTCGGGCTCTTTGCACCCAACCCCGACCACACCTTTGCAGAGATTTGGAAGAACGGCGTCGTCGTCGACCTCAGCGGCCTGACGCTGGAAACGGTGCAACTGGCCGCATCAGCGTTTCTGCTCAGGAAGATCTACCGCGAGATGTTCCGATGGGAACAGGTTAGAGCCATGAGGCTCGCGGTCGTGTTAGACGAGGCGCATCGGCTGGCGAAGGACGTCACGCTTCCAAAGCTGATGAAGGAAGGTCGCAAGTACGGCGTCTCAGTGCTGGTTGCAAGCCAGGCTGCGGACGACTTTCACCGCGACATTCTCGCCAACGCCGGCACGAAGATTGTCTTCCGAACCAACTTTCCGGCGTCTAAGGCTGCTGCCGGGTTCCTGCGGGGACGTGCTGAGGAGGACCTCAGCCGACAGATCGAGCAGCTTCCCGTTGGCTCTGCGTACGTATCCACTCCCGATCAGTCGCAAGCCAGGAGAACCTATATGCACTCCGACGAGTGAATACCTCCGCTGATGTGATGAAGGAGCGGGGCCTTCGCTCCTCGTGAATCTCGCTCTGGGTGTGTCGTTGGTCGTTCACTCGGAGGTGTTCACTTGAGCGCCTGCACGAAGGCATCGCGGTCGTAGCCGCCCAGGCACCCAGCCCTGTACTCAGCCCTGCTTGGCCGCGAAAGCCGCCGGCTACGACTACGTGACCCTCGACGGCAGCCTGATCGAGATCGACCGCATCGCCACGCCCGGCCCACCCCCGGGTGTGGACCTGTGGTGGTCGGCCAAGCACAAGAACCACGGCGGCAACATCCAGGTGCTGACCGAACCAAACGGCTGGCCTCTGTGGACCTGCCCGGTGCACCCCGGCCGGGAACACGACGCCACCTGCCTGCCCACCTACTGGACACCCTCGCCGCGATCCGCGAGGACGTGCGCACCCTGGCCGACCTGAGCTACGAAGGTGAGGCCGACACCGTGGTCGTGGCGTTCCAGACCCAGCCAACGGCATCCTCACTGACACCCAGCAGTAGTTCAACCGCGCCCACAACCGGCTACGCGCGGTCGGCGAACGCGGCAACAGCCTGCTCAAGATGACCTTCAAAGCTCTGCGCAACATCAGCGTCTACCCCTGGAAGATCGGCGTCATCGTCGCTGCGGCCCTGGTCATCCTCCACATCGAACGTGACCAAACCACCTGAACCGGACACTGCGCACCGTCGCAGACCGTTACCCGGAAAGGCTCAATGTGCCCTTCTCCTGGTCGGATTGACGATTGCGCTGTCGTTGGCGGGGGCGGATTGAATTGTTTGCTTAAATTGCGTCACGCTGCGGCTCATGCCTGTAGTGTTTACGCTCCGTAAAGTGCTAGGCTTAACGCATGAGCACCCGTTTGTATAACGGATGCTACATAGGAGTGTGCAAATCCCCCCTCGGACACCAGTCTTCGTGCGGGATCACGGGAGCTCACCACCCTGGTGGCTCCCGATGAGGCCACCGTGTAGCACCCGTGCGCACATCGACGATCCGGGCTCTCGGCGCCATGCGCTGAGGCCGCGCGAACGGCTGCGGCGGTCACCATGGCGGCCGCCCGGCAACCTCGCCGCCGACGCCTCGACGAGCAGCTGATCGGCGCGGTCATCCCCACCCCGCTTCCTCGCCCGGCACCGCCACCGGCTCCGATGCCGCAGCTGCCCGCAGCCCTTCCAGCTGCGCGGGAACCGGTCGGCGACCTCGTTTTCGACGTGGCCCGTCCGGACGCCGACGGCCGGGTGGCGGCCAGAGCGCTGCTGCGAGCGCTGCGCTGGCCCGCCGGGCACCGCCTCCACATCGACGTCACCGACGGCCTTCTCCTGATCACCGCCGCACCCGACGGGGCGCATCCCGTCGGCACCCGCGGAGCGCTACCCCTGCCCGCCGCGGCCCGGCAGATGTGTGGCATCACCTCGCACCAGGTGGTGCTGCTGGCGGCGAGCCCGGCGCGCGATCTGCTCGTCGTGCACCCTTCGAACACCATCACGCGGCTCCTCGCGGACCTGCACGCCGCCGTCCTCGAAGGCCCTTCTCATGCCCGCTGATCCGTCACGCATCGTCACCGCCCGACAGATGCTCGAGCACCTCGGCCTCACCCCGGCCA
>NZ_JAPDPH010000121.1 GCF_026013475.1 Micromonospora yasonensis
AAGCCGCCATGGATGTTGTCCGCGCCGGCCCCGCCCCGGATGTAGTCGCCAGCGCCGGCGGTCAGCCCCGCGTACGGCATGGGCGCCGAGGTGGAGCTGCCGATCCAGGCGTCCCCGTCGGTGTCGTGCAACAGGTCCACCCGGCGGTCGTACCCGCCGGGCCGGAACCCGGTGAACGTCTCCTGCGGCACCGACGACAGGGTCGCGGTGAAGCCGAGCGCGGCCACGTCGTCGGCGTTGAGGTACTGGTTCACCACGCCGCCCCGGTCGCCGAGGATGGCGTCCCGGCCGTCGTCGCCGTACAGGGTGTCGGCGCCCAGCTCACCGAAGAGGTCGTCGTCGCCGGATCCACCCCGGATCAGGTCGTCGCCGTCCTGGCCCCACACCCCGTCGTTGCCCCCGTCGCCGTAGAGCTGGTCGTTGCCGTAGGCCCCGGCCGGCTCGCAGGTGGACTGGGCGGTGGTGCAGAACCGGGTGGACGGCCCGGGCAGCGCCGGGTCGTGGGTCCGGGCCACCGTGGCGTCGACCGGCACCGCGCCAGTCGGGTACCGCTCGGTGTAGACCCGCTCGGCCGGCGTCCCGTTGACCGTGGTCACCGTCCGCAGCAGCGACCCGTTGTCGCCGAGGATCACGTCGTCGGCACCGTTGCCCTCGACCACGTCCCCGGTGTCCCGGAACCCGGCGGCCGCGCTGCCGCCGATCAGGTCGTCCTGCCCGTCCGGCGTGCCGGCGCCGACCAGGTCGGCCGGGGCCGCCGGGTCACCCGGCCAGCCCGGGTCGGGCAGCAGCGTGACCGTGGACCGGCCGGCCGCGCCGAGCGGGTTGTCGCCACGGAGCGTGTCCGCGCCGCCGTTGCCCTCCAGGTAGTCGCCGGCCCCGTCACCGGTCAGCGCGTCGTCGCCGTCCTGGCCCCAGAGGGTGTCGACGCCGTCGCCGCCGCTGATCCGGTCCGCGCCGTACCGGCCGGCGGTGACCGCCGCCCGGTCCAGCAGCACCACAATCCGTGGGCCGAACGGGTTGCCGTCCGCGCCGAGCCGGACCGTCACGGCCGTGGGCTGCTCACCCGGGAGCGGGCGGAGCACCGCGCCGTTGTCGCCGATGACCGCGTCGGACCCGGGCCCGCCGAACAGGGCGTCCGCGGTGTCCGGCTGACCCGTGGTGGCCGCCCCGGTCCCGTCGTACGCGGTGCTGGAGCCACCGACCAGGTCGTCGTCGCCGGCGTCGCCCTCGACCCAGTCGGAGCCCGGGCCACCCTCGGCGAAGTCCGCGCCCGCGTCGGCGTGCACCCGGTCCGCGCCGCCCTGCCCGAAGATGACGTCGTCGCCGTCACCGCCGGAGATCAGGTCACCGCCGCTGGTGCCGGCCGCCGGGGTGAACCCGAGGTCGAGCAGGGTGACCTTGCGCGGCGGCACGGCCCGCGCCTGGGTGACCCGGGTCGCGTCGGCGCCGGCCGGCGTGAACCGGGCGTTGTCCCCGGCGATCAGGTCGGCGTCGGCGTCGCCGTAGAGCTGGTCACCGGTGTCCGGCCGGCCGGTGCCGGCGGTCGGCTCCTGGGCGGAGCCGCCGACGATCTCGTCCCGGCCGAGGCCACCGTGGACCAGGTCGGCGCCGTTGTTGCCCTCGATCCGGTCGTCCCCGCCGTCGCCGTCGACCCGGTCGTCGCCGAGCCCGCCGTACGCGACGTCGTCGTCCGGACCGCCGGAGATCACGTCCCCGGTGCCGGCCGCCGCCACGTCCCCGGCGAGGTCCAGCGGGTACGGTCCGACGTCCCCGATCCGCGGGGTGCCGTTGTCACCGACGATCCGGTCCGCGCCCTCCTCGCCGTAGACGAAGTCCCGCCCGTCGGCCACGCCGGCCACCCGGCCACCGCCGTAGAGCACGTCGTCGTCGGGGCCGCCGAAGACCTGGTCGCCGCCCTGGTTGCCCTCGGCCGTGTCCGCGCCGGTCCCGCCGTACAGGCCGTCGTCACCGGTGTTGCCGAAGAGCAGGTCGGGGCCGTCGTCGCCGTGCAGCTGGTCGACGTCCGGGCCGCCCCAGGCCCGGTCGGCGCCGCCGCCCAGGTGCAGGGTGTCGTCGCCGAACTGGCCGCAGGCGCGGTCGTCGCCGCCGCCGAGGTCGGCCCGGTCATCGCCGCTGCCGGCGGTGACCACCTCGACCCCGGCGCCGCCGAGGATCAGGTCGGCCGAGCCCTGGTCGGTCGGGGTGGGCTGGGCGTCGGCGAGGCTGGCGTCGGCGCAGGTCTCGTCGACGATGCGCCGGTCGCCGAAGACGATCGCCCCGCCGTCGCCGCCGATCACGTGGTCGCTGCCCAGGCCGCCGACGAGCAGCTTGGTCTGCGACTGGGTGCCGGCCGGCAGCGGCTGGTGGGTGACCTGCCGGGCCGGGCCGTAGCCGTCGGTGCCGTCCGGTTCGCCGACCGAGGACGGCTCGGCGATCACGTAGTCCTGGTCGGGGCCGCCGAACAGCTCGTCGGTGCCGTAGCCGCCGACCAGCACGTCGTCGCCGCCGTAGCCGTACAGGTGGCCGGTCTGCCCGTTGGCGGAGTGCGAGACGACCAGGTCGGTGCCGGCGCTGCCGTGGACGGTGTCCTGCCCGGCGCCGGTGTCGACCTTGTTGACCAGCCCGACGTCGCCGCTGCCGGCCGCGTCCGGGTCGGACGGGACGGTGCTGCTCGCGGTGTGGATGGTGTCGTCGCCCTTGCCGCCGTTGAGGATGTCCGAACCCGGGCCGCCGACCAGGGTGTTCTTCCCGTTCGGCCGGTCGTCGGCGACCACGCCGAGCACGTCGTCGCCGCCGTTGCCGTAGACCGTGCTGGCGCCGTGCCCGACGGTGACGTGGTCGGCCGTGCCCGTGGTCTCCTCGGTCGGGTCCGTGAGCTTCGTCCAGTCGACCAGGCCGTCGAGGGGCTTGTCACCGACCGACGTGTGCACGGTGGTCTTGTCGGGCCGGTCCACGGCGCCGAGGCCGCTGTCGCCGGCCACCACGTCGTTGCCGTCGCCGGTGGTGATGGTGTCCTGCCCGGGGCCGCCGGCGATCCGGCTGACCTGGCCGGCCGCCTCCGCGGTGACGATCACGTCGTCGCCGTCGCGTCCGTCCACGTACGCCGGCCCGGTGCCGGTGCGGATCTGGTCCTTGCCGTCGGAGCCGATGATCACCGCGGCCTTGTCGAACGCGGAGGTCCGGGTGCCGTCGCCGCTGGTGTCGCCGTCGCCGAGCAGCAGGATCGACAGGGAGATCTTGTCGTGGTCGGTGACCTGGTAGCCCCGCCCGTCGACGACCACCCGGGTCAGGTTCTGGTCGAGGAACTCCTGCTTGCGCCCGAGCGCCTCGACCGCGAAGCCGTCGAAGTCGTCGCTGGCGTCGGGGGTGCCGGCGTCGGCGTAGTGCAGCGCGTACACCTTCACCACGTCACCGGCGTAGGTGCCGGCGCCGTTGTCCCAGGCCTTGTCTCCGCGCTGCGCCTCCTTGCCGAACTTGCCGGCGAAGACCACCAGGGTGTCCCCGACCGTGCCGCCGAGCTCCGGTGGCTTCGGTTTGCAGTCCGGTTGCGCCCGGAAGTCCAGCAGGGTGGCGTCGACCAGGGTGAAGTCGAAGGTCTTCTCGAACAGGAACAGGTTGATGGTGATGTAGACCTTGAGGAAGACCGACAGCTGGCCGCTGGTGGTGAAGAGGCAGATCGGGTTGAACCGGAGCGCCTCGAGGAACTCGCTGGTGCGGAACTTGCCGTCGTTGTTCGGGTCGTTCCAGCTGAACCCGACGGTGAGCCGGATGCCGCCCTCGATGCCCGCCTTGAGGAACAGCACGCTGACCTCGGCTCCCGCGGCGATCTCGCCGCGCAGGGTGACCACCGGGGCGGGCTTGCCGCTGCTGTCGGTGGTCTTGAAGTAGAGGCCGTCGAGCAGGCTGACCGCGTCGAGGTCGGTGCCGCTGTCGGCGGCCTCGATCGCGTGCCGGATGCCCGCGGTGTCCAGGCCGGCGATGAACCGGGCGGTCACCGAGGCGCTGCCGGAGAGGGTGATCAGCACCGGCGGCGGCGCGTAGACCGGGCCGAACGACTGCCGCCAGCTGAACCCGAGCGACAGCGGCCCCGAGTCGAAGCTGACCAGCTCGACGTCCTGCCCCATCAGCAGGCCGAACAGCGAGCCGGGGTTGTCGAAGACCGGGAAGCTGAAGCCGGTCTTCTGGGCGTTGGTCTTGCCCTTGCTGTCCGGGGTGAACAGCTTCCCCTCCGTGGTGGGCGAGGCGCCGTCCACCGCCGCCTTGACGTCCGTGTCCTTTGCCGGTTGGTAGCCGGTGGTGCGGTCGATCAGGCTCTCCGCCGAGGCCGGCGAGACCGCCGTGGTCAGCGCCTTCGCCGGGTCGACCTGGAACCGACCGAGTGGGATCGAGCAGTTCGTGCCGCAGCTGTCGGGAATCAGCCGGACGAAATTGATCACTTCGCGGATCGTGTCGACGAATTCGAGCTTCGGCCCGCCGGTCAGGGTGCTGAAGGTCTTGGCCAGCCAGACCAGGGTGATGTCCGGTCCGCCGGTGGCCTTCGACAGGTCGGACAGCACCGGAATCGGCGCGTACAGGGTGTCGATGACCGGCTGGAGCGGGCCGGTGACCGCCTTGATCTTGTCCACCACCGGCTTGAGGATCTTGGTGAAGAAGGTGCCGGCGTCCAGCGCGATCTCGGTGAAAGTCACCTGCAACGGCGTGGTGACGCCGGCCCCGCCGGCGGACAGAGCACCCTGCTTGTGCGCCAGGCCCCACTTCAGGCCGAAGCGGGCGCTGACACCGGGCAGCGCCGAGCCCACCTCGTCGCCGGTGTTCACCACCGCCGCCAGCTTCCAGTCGATGTCCACCTGGGCGCTGAGATCGGTGGCGACGAGCGAGCCGAGGTCACCGAACTCGGCGAGGGTGAGCTTGGCGTTCGGGTCGGCCGTGCAGTCGGCGGTCACCGACGGGTCGAAGCAGCTCTTCTCTCCCGGCGAGCCCTTCAGGTCGATCCCGAAGTACGCCCGCACCAGCGGCGCCGTGCCCTGCTTGGTCGCGTTCACCTGGATGAAGGCGAGCTGGGCGGCGAGATCACCGGTCATGTCGAAGTTCGCGCCGATCTGCACCTCGGGCGTGGTGTCCCCGTCATGGGTGGGGACGTAGAAGCCCTCGTCCCGGTCGAGCACCAGGTCCAGGTGCAGCCTCCAGCCGAGCATGGCCTGGATGCCGTCGGTGGCGCCCTTCTTCGCCTTCAACGACAGGCCGGGGATGCCGAGGTCGAGCGGGACGTTGGCGGTGAGGCACTTGTCGGTGTCGCCGGCGTCCTTGCAGCCGTCGGCGGCCGAGGGCGCACCGCGGGAGCTGGTGAGCTTGATCCGGATGGACTGGAAGTTCTCCGGCTGGCAGGGGGTGGCTACCCCGCTGCGGCAGCCGACCACCGCGCTCACACCCGGGTCGAGGTCGTGCAGGGCCGCGTTGAGGGCGGACTGCATGCCGGCGCTGTCCAGCGTGGCGTTGGCCAGCACCGGGCCGATCGCGGCCTTGACGTCCGCGCGCAACTGGGCGACGAACTTCTGGCCCTGCTGCAGGTCGTCGCCGACCAGGGGCAGCTTGCCGTCGAAGCTGGCCAGCCGCAACGCGTCCTCGACCTTGGCCAGGTAGCCGTCGATGCCGACGTTGAAGTCCGTGAGCTTCAGCGACAGGTTGGCGAAGCAGGAGGCGAGGTCCGGGGTCTGCGCGTGCGGCGCCAGGTCCAGACCCATGGTGAAGGTGAGCAGGTTGGTGGCGTCGGCCGGCTCGCAGTTGTTGACGAACAGCGGCGCGCGGGCACAGATCGGCGTGCTCGCGCTGCCGATCCCGCCACCGCAGTCGACGCCGGCGGTGGTGAAGGTGGGCGTCAGGCCGAGCAGGTCGGTGACCGGCCCGTCGGCGGCGAGCCCGTCCAGGCCGACGCTGAGGTTGGCCTTGACGGTGGCGAAGTCGGGGTCCTTGCCGAGGTCCAGGGCCAGCGGGCCGATCCGGGCGGCGAGGGCGGCGTCGGTCACCCCGCCGCTGACGGTGACCTTCGCCGACGAGGTCTTGTCCAGCAGCGGCGCCGCGTTCAGCTTGAGCGGCAGCAGCAGGCCCAGCTGGGCCCGGGCGTCGACGTCGAGGGCGAAGGTGCCGGAGCTGTCCAGGCTGACCAGGTCCCGGGCGCCGTCCCAGGCGAAGGCGAGCGGCCCGGCGGTGCGGACGTTGCGCTTCCAGTCCAGCCCGATCCGCAGGTACGGGCCGCCGGCCCGCTCGTCCAGGGTGAACTGGATCCCGCTGCCCGCGCCGATGGCGTTGTTGAGCAGATCGAGGGCGTCCTGCAGGGTGTCCGGCGGCGAGGCGAGCAGCTTGTCCAGCGCGTCGGCCAGTTCCGGCCGCAGCGCGTACGCGGCACCGTCCTCGGGCTTCGGCGTGCCGGCCGCCGCGACCCGCAGGGTCTGGCCGTCCACCCAGTTCAGCACCCGGTACGCCTTGCTGCCGATCACCACGGTGCGGCCGGTCAGCCGCTCGTCGAAGGCCGCGTCGCCGCTGCGGTTGCCGTCCTTGAGCAGGAAGTCCGCGCCGTCGGCGACGAAGGTGACACCCTTGCCGACGCCGCTCTCGTCGGCGCCGAGCAGTTCCCGGGCCGACCGGCCGAGCAGCGGGATCTCGGTGTCCAGCGGACCGCTGCCGCCGCCCGGCTGGGCGAGCGCGGCGTTGACCAGGCGCAGCGCCTCGACGACGGCGGCGAACAGCGCCTTCGGGTCGTCCGGGTTGAAGTCGACGGCGAAGAGCCCGGCGAGACTGCTGGTGTCGACCACCGGCTGCCCGCCGGCCGTCCAGCTGACGTCGACGCCGACGCCCTGGCCGAGGGCGCCGGTGGCGCCGGGGACGCTGACCGTGACCCGGCCGGTGGTCTTCACCGACGAGGAGACGGCGAGCAGGCTGGTCGGCTCGGACTGGAGCCGGCGGAACAGCTCGCCGAGGCTGACGTCCTGCGCCTGCTTGAAGCCGACCTGGAGCATCCGCTGGCCGGCGGCGGCCGGCCCGACGGCGAGGTCACCGCCGAGCTTGACCTTGAGGAAGCCGGCGTTGGCGTAGAAGTCGACGCCGGTGGTGATCGGGAAGTCGGCGGCGAACAGCGGCGTCGCCGGGTCGGTACGCAGCAGCACCCGGTCCGCGTTGGCGGCCGGGCTGCCGAGGTCGTCGCGCAGGTCGAGGACGAGGGTGACGGCGGCGGTGTACTTCGGCTTCACGGTGGCGAAGCTGGCCTGGGCGTTGGCCGCCCGGAGGCCGACCTTCTTGTCGCCGCCAGCCGGCTTGGTGAGCGTCCCGGCCAGCTCGACGGCGCCGATGTTGGGGCTGGAGCCGCTGATCACCCAGACCGCGTCGGCGGCGGGCTGGCCGCCGATCCAGTTCTCGCGCAGGGTGACCGAGGTGGCGGTGTTGGCGGCGATGGTGCCGGCCGAGGTGCCCGCGACCACCCGCTGGCCGACCAGCTCACCCGGGGTGAACCGGTGGTCGTCGGCGGCGAGGCTGAAGCCCTTGGCGGTGAAGGTGGCGCCGCGGCCGGAGATCGAGGCGGCACCCGGGTCCAGCGGCACGGCGACGGTGGACTCCCGCTCCAGCTTCACCCGGAAGACCAGCTTCTGGCCGGCGAAGGACAGGTTGTCGACCGGTAGGCCCTCGGCGGCGAGCAGCTTGACCAGTTCCTGGATGGAGCTGAATTTGGGTTGCCCGGCCTTGGCGGGGTCGTCCGTGGCGGGGTCGAAGTCGGGGTCGTCCGGCTTCGGGTGGACGTACTTTTTGAGGAAGCCGGTGAGCTTCTCGTTGACCTTCACCGCGTCGGCGAAGGTGCCGCGCAGGAACGGCAGGCTGAGGTTGCCGGCCGGTCCGCTCTGCTGCACCCCGCCGAGCAGGGTGGCGAGTTGGGCCAGGCCGGAGGCGAGGTCCAGCGGGCTCATGTTGCGGAACTTGGCGATGGTCTCGTCGAGCCCGGTGGTGGTCACGGTGGGGCTGCCGACGGAGATGTCGTTCCAGTCGACGTTCACGGTCGCGGCGATGGCGGGCAGGTCGAACGGGGCGCCGGAGGTGGCCGCGCCGAGCTTGACCACCCCGTGCACCGAACCGGGACCCGGCTCGGTCTCGCTGTCCGAGATCTTCCCGCCGCCGGAGCCGTCCAGGGCGACCTGGACCAGCCCGGCGAGGGAGCCGGACGCGCCCAGCTCGCCGGTGCCGGGTCCGGAGGCGGTGTCGAAGGCGAGCCGGCCGTCGCCGTTCGGGTCGGTGAGGGTGACCTTGACGTGGGTCCGGGCGGTCAGCGTGCTGCCGGCGGTGAGCGCCACGCCGAGGATGCCGACCGAGGCGGTGGCCTGGTCCAGGTCGGCGCGGAGGGTGGCCGCGGCGTCGATGTCGATGCGCGGGGTGTCCCCGTCGCGGATCAGGTAGGTCTCCCCGGCGGCGGTGTGCCGCGCCTTCAGGTGCAGCGTCGCCCAGCCGGTGACCTCGACCGCCTTGGCCAGGGTCACCCCACCGACGGCCAGGTCCTTGTCGGTGACCTGCCGCTTGGTGGTGAGCACCACGTCGAGCAGGTGGTCCCCGCCGCTGGTGGTGACCGCGCTGGTCAGCCGGGTGCCGCCGCCCAGGTCGACGTCGTCCTTGGTGAGTCCGCTCGCCAGCGCGTCGGAGGCCTTCCGGGCGAGCTTGTCAGTGTCCACCAGCGCGCCCGGGCTCACCCCGAGCAGCGGCAGGGGCTGGCCGAGCAGGCCGACCCGGGACAGTCCGCCCTCCGCCCAGGTGGCGGTCCGCGACATCAGGTTCTTGAGCGCGGTCTCCCACGCCTCGTCCGCGTGGGCGGGCGCCGCGGTCCACACCAGGGCGAGCGCGGCGGTCACCACCATTGCTGTCAGGCCGGCGAGCAGCCGCCGTAGTGCCACCATGAGCCACCTCTTCCTCGATGGCCGTCACCGACGGCGCTGTCCGGCGACAGCACATCGATCACGGAAGCGACTCACAACTTCTGTGTCGAGATGGTGACAGGGCGTCAAACCGATCAGTGGACGTCACTACGCCGGGTGGCCGGTTCCCACTGAGCGGTCAGGTCGACCGATCGACCACACGGAACGGCCATCCCAGACCGCATCGGCACGAGCGACGAAGGCAATGCCGAGGTGTCGGCCCGCGAAGGCGCGTTTGCCGGACCGGGTCACGTCACGGGCCTCATCGGGCGAGGGCCGGCGCCCGGCCTGTCACATGTCGAGGCACTTGTCGATCTGTCGCAGCGACGGTGCGAATTCGTTCAGGGGCGGCAGCAACGAGGAATCGTTATCCCCCGCGTCCGCTGCCCCACGCGGCACGCCGCCTGGAGCAGCCAAGGCCGAGCGCGCAGTGCCGGATTCATCCTTCGCAGGCTCCCGGGTCCGCGGCGACGTCGACTGCTCGGCCGCCACGGTTGATGGGGACAGCGCGAGGATCAGCGCCGGCGGGCGCATCACCTCCGGCTCGACATATTCCAGCAGCAGGTCGGCGATTTCCCACAACTGTCGACGGACGGAGCTTTCGGTGATCGTGGTGGAGCCTGCGGCGGCGAGAGCGCCGAGGCTGCGTGCCGCGAGGACCCGCTCGTTGCCTGGTTCGTTGAGCAGTAGGAGCGCTCGGACCAGGTCCAGGGCCAGATTGCCCTCGACAAGATCATGCGCCGAATGCCTCCGTCCCGGAGGCACGCCGCGCCGGTCCTCAGACGCGTGGATCTGGCGCCCCACACTTTCTGCCTGCAAGCGGCTTTCCCGGGTCCGCTGTTCTGCCCTCAGATCGACGAGATGCGGATGACGTTCTGCCCAGCGGTACAGACTGTTGGTGCCGGGCCGCCTCCTGAGCGCGGCGTCAACCAGGGCGGCCAGCCAACCGTGCTCTTCAGCGACCGAAATGACCCGGAACACGATGTGCTCCATGCCCGAGGCGTCACCCACCAGCCGGGCAAGCCGAATCTCCAGGTCATATCGGAGCATCTGTTCGAACGGGGACCGCTCAGGGAACACGTCGAGCAGCGCCTCGGCCAGTTCCTCAAAGCTCCTACCCGGAAGGGACGGCGCCGTCATAACGCTCCTGAATGGAATCAGGGGGCCGATCAGTCAACGAGTCTACTGGGGACGGCGGTGGCAGATCAGGCACCGGTCGGGCATTCCCCGGACCAAGTAGTTTGCCCGATCGACCGACTGTGGCGAGTCGAGCGGTCGGTCAAAACGGGGCGTCGACGGACAGCCGCCGCACCTGGGTCAGGTACGGGTCCAGCTCCCCCACCTCGAACCGGCAGGTGCCGATCACGTGCCAGAACTGGCCGCCCGGGTCACCGTCCAGCTTGTACCGCCCGTCCGGGCTGACCGCGGCCCAGCCCTCGGGCAGGCCGATCAGCGTGGCGCGCAACTGGGCGTGCTCCGGGTCGGCGACGTCCCACAGCCGGACGGTGCCGTCGTCGCCGGCGCTGGCGAGCAGGCTGCTGTCCGGGCTGAACGCCACCGACCAGACCCGCCGGGTGTGCGCGGCCAGGGCGCCGTGCAGCCGGCCGGTGCTCGGGTCCCAGAGCCGGATGATCAGGTCGTCCCCGGCGGTGGCCAGCAACGCCCCGTTCGGGCTGAACGCGCACGACCAGAGCCGGCCGGTGTGCTCGGTGAGCACGGTGCGCCGCTCGCCGGTGAGTGCGTCCCACACCACCGCGGTGCCGTCGTTGCTGGCGCTGGCGAGCAGCGTCCCCTCGGTGTTGAAGCAGACCGCGTACACCCGGTCGGTGTGCTGTTCGAGGGTGAGCCGGCAGGTGGCGGTGGCGGCGTCCCAGAGGCGGACCAGCTGGTCGTCGCAGCCGGTGGCGATGGTCTCGCCGTCCGGGCTGAACGCCACGGCCCGCACCCGGCCGCGGTGCGGGGTGAGGGTGGCGAAGTGCCGGCCGGTACGCCGGTACCAGAGCCGGACCGTGTCGTCGTCGTTGGCGGTGGCCAGGGCGTCCCCGTCCGGGCTGAACGCGGCCGCCCAGACGTGGTCGGTGTCCACGTTGAGCTCGCGCTCGTCGGCGCCGGTGTCGGTGTTCCACAGGTGCACCCCGCCGTCGCCGCTCGGCGAGGCGACCAGCGACTCGCCCGGGCAGAAGACGACCGAGAGCAGCCGGTCGGCCGGGCTGGCGAGCTGCCGGACCAGCCGGCCGGTACGCGGCTCCCACAGCCGTACCACGCCGTCGTTGCCGCAGGCCGCGAGAACCTCGCCGTCGTCCCGGAAGGACAGCGAGGTGACCCGCCGGCCGTGCCCGCGCAGGGTGTGCTGGAGCTGCCCGCTGCGCACGTCCCACATCCGGGTGGTGCCGTCGTTGCTGCTGGTCGCCATCTGCGCCTGGTCGGGCCGCCAGACCACCGGCCAGACCGAGCCCCGGTGCCGGGTCAGTTCATGCCGGAGCTGGCCGTCGGCGGTGTCCCAGACCTGGATGGCGCCGTCGCTGGCGGCGGTGGCGAGCAGGCTGCCGTCACCGTTGAACCGAACGCTGTAGATCGCGCCGCGCTGCCGGCCGAGCACCCGGACCGGCCGGCCGGTCTCCACCTCCCACAGGCGCAGCGCGCCGTGGGTGTCGCCGGTGGCCATCAGCCCGCCGTCGGGGTGCACGTCGAGGGCGTACACGTCGGCCTCGTGGCCACGGGGCTGGCGCAGCAGGTCACCGTCGGTGGCCCGGCGGATCCACACGCGGCCGTGCTGGCCGACCGCCGCGAGGGCCCGGCCGTCCGGGGTGTGCACCACCCGGTAGACCACCTCCGGCTCGCGTACCTCGAAGGTGAGCCGGCCGGAGGCGATGTCCCAGGCGCGGACCACGCCGGAGCTGTCCACCACCACGACCCGCCGGCCGTCCGGGCTGAACGAGGTGCCCCAGATCGGGGCGGCGTGCCCGGGCCACTCGTGCCGCAGCCGGGCGGTGCGGGTGTCGTAGAGCCGGACCACGCCGGCCCCGTCGCCCACCACCAGCCGGCCCCGCGCGCCGTCGGTGAGCAGCGGCCACACCCAGCCGGCGAAGACGTCCTCGATGACGTGCCGCACGTCGCCGTGGTCGGCGTCCCAGAACCGCACGGACAGGTCGGCCGCGCCGGTGACGAGCTGGTGCGAGGCGGCGTCGAAGCGCACCGCGTACACCCGCCCCCGGTGACCCTGCAGGGTGCGCACCGGCAGGCCGGTGGCGGTGTCGCAGATCAGCACACCACCGTCGTCGCTGCCGACGGCGAGCACCGCCCCGTCCGGGCTGTACGCGACCGGCACCGGCAGCCGGCCCACCTCGAAGCCGTACGAGACGCCCACGGCGGGCGGGGCGAGACCGGGCGCCACCGGGCGGCCGGGGGCGACCACCGCGCCGCGCAGCTCCGGCGCGCGCAGCAGCGCGGCGTCGGCGTTCACGTCGATCAGCGCGGCCCGGTGCCAGCTGCTGCCGGAGATCCGGGTGCCACGCAGGTCGGCCCGGAACAGCCGGGACCCGGCCAGTTCCGCCCCGCGCAGATCGGCCCGGGTCAGCCGGGTCTGGTCCAGGCGGGCGCCGCGCAGCCGGGCGTGCTCCAGCCGGGCCTCGGTGAGGTTGGCGGCGACCAGGCGCGTGTCGGTCAGGTCGGCCCCGGTCAGGTCGGCGCCGGCCAGCTCCCGGTGGGACAGGTCCTCGCCGCGCAGCACCGCGCCGCGCAGGTCGGCCCGGTCGGGCAGCCGCAGCCGCGCGCTCAGCCGCAGCGCGTTGGCCCGCACCGTCTCCCCGGCGGTCTCGTCGCCGAGCACCCGGGACGTCCAGGCGGTGCAGTGGGCCGGGTCGGCGAGGTCGCCGAGGAACTCGACGACCAGCGCCGACAGCGGTCTCGCGGCCAGCGCGGACGGCTCCTCACCCCGGTTGAGCTGCGCGGCGATCCCCTCGGCCACCAGCCACTCCATCACCGAGGTGTGGATGAACCCGAAGAGGCCGTCGTCGGTGCGGACCAGCAGGCTGCCGGCACCCACCGCGTGCGCCGCCTGCGGGCCGGAGAGCCGAGACTCGGCCAGCCCGGCGAGCTGGCCGGTGGCCTCGGTCAGCTCGGCCAGCCGCAGGTACGACTCGCCGCTCTCCCAGAGTTGGAAGGCGAGCCGGCCCACCGCGTGCCACAGCTCGGGGCGGCGCAGGCTCACCGGCACGCCCGGGATCCCCTGGGTCCGCCGCTCCTCGAAGTCCAGCCAGGACTCCAGGATCTCCCGGTAGAGCGCCGCCGCGCTGAACGTGCCGCCGGCCCCCGCGACGGCGGCCAGCCGCCGCTCGTCGAGGTTGGCGATGAAGCCGAGCATCCGGGGGTTGCGGGAGAGGCCGAGCAGGTCCTTCACCCCGGCGAGCAGGTCCATCCGCTCGCGAGCGGCCCGCTCGTCCCCGCCGTACCGGTGGCGCAGGAAGGCCTCGATCTGGCCGGGGGTGAAGTCCTCGATGGCCAGCACCCGGCGGTGCGGCAGCAGGCCGACCCGCTCGCCGAGCGCGGTCAGCACCTGCGAGTTGGTCTTGAAGTGCTGGGTCCGGCTGCTCACCACGATCTTCGCGTTACCCTCGGCCGCCTGGAGCAGGGTCTCCAGGTGGTCGGCCGCCCGGTCGTAGGTCACCCGGGCCACCAGCTCGTCGAAGCCGTCGAAGAGCAGCACGACCCGCCCCTGGCGAAGCATGTAGCGGAACGCCTTGAGATCGATCACCTGCTCGCCGTGGTTGGCCAGGTGCGCGGCCACCAGCCCGTCGACCGAGTGCGCCTTGTCCAGCGCGCGCAGCTCCACCAGGATCGGGATCAGGTCCGGGGCGTCGGTGGGCAGCCGTCGGGCCACCTCGCGCAGCGCGAACGTCTTGCCTCGGCCGAAGTCGCCGAGCACCAGCACGAACCGGCCGTCCGGCGCGGAGATCAGTTCGAGCAGCTCGTCCACCACGTCCTCGCGGACCCGCTGGTCGGAGCCCACCAGGTGGCGGTAGCGCTGCGGCACGTACTGGCCGGGCGGGTAGAGCCGGTCGGCCTGCAGCCGGGCGGTCTGCGCGGCCACGTACTCGCGCAGGTCGAGCAGGCCCTGGAACTCGGTCAGGTGCAGCACCCGGACGCCCCGGCGCTGCGCCTCCTCGGCCAGGCCGCGCGGCACCCGGTCGCCGTCGTAGACCAACTCGGAGGGGATGTCCGGGTCGGTGGCGTGCACCCGGCGGGCGAAGTGGTCGACGTCGGCGGCGGTCGGCGTGCCCACGTGGGCGCCGACCCGCTGCTGCCGGACCACCCCGTCGGCCCGGTACGTGACGAACAGGTGCGGCGGCTCGGCCGTCACCCGGCGGACCAGCACCCGGTCGTGGCGCGCCTCGCACACCTCGGCGAGCCGGTCGAGCAGCCGGTCCAGCGGGGCGGGCGGGACCACGGCCGACGCCGCGGCCAGCCCGTCGGCGGGCGTGCCCTGGGTCGGTCCCTCCACGGGGGTAGGCAGCCGCGGGTCGGGCACCTGGGCCGGCCCGGCCGCCCCGAAGGTCGCCTCGGCCCGGGGCCAGCTCACCGTCGTCGGCTCGCCCACGTCGTGCCGGTCGTCGCGGCCCAGCACCCAGCGGGTCAACCCGTCGGCGGCCAGCCGGAGCACCTGCGCCCGGCCGTCCCGGGAGGTGGTGGCCAGCGGCACCCCGGGGTCCACCCGTACGCCGGGCGCGGCGTCGGAGAGCAGCAGGTTGAGCATCGGCCCGACCAGGCGGTGGAACGAGGCGCGGTCGCGCAGCGTCACCCCGTCCGGGACGGCCACCTCCTCGGCGTACGGGGTGCGCGCGCCGGGGCCGTGCGCCATCGCGCCCAGCCGCAGCCAGCCGGACTGCTGGTAGTGACGCAGCCGCTGGGCGAACCAGGTGGACTGGGCCTCGCCGAGGAAGCCGTACCGGTCCTCCTCGCGGTGGGTGATGGCGATGGTGGAGTTCAGCCCGGCCACCACCACCCGCAGGTCGGGCACCGGGAACAGGGTCCACGGCTGCTCGCTGTCGAAGATCCGGTCGTCGAGGCCCTGGTAGAGCTCGTCGAACAGGCGCGCGTAGTGCCGCCACTTCGGCCAGTACGGCGGCTGCGGGTCCACGTCGTCGGCCTCGCAGGTGGCGAAGTACGCCCGGCTGGCGGCCATGGTGACGTCGCGCGGCCCGGGCACCACCACGAGGCGGTGCGGTTCCAGCCCGAGCAGCACCCGCAGTCCGGTGAGGAAGGTCAGCGCGTCGGAGAACTCCCGGGGGCTGCCCGACTCGGTGAGGTTGCCGGACACCACCAGCAGGTCGGGCCGGGGCACCCCGTCGTTCATCAGCAGGGTGAGGTCACCCATCAGGTGTTCCTGGAGTTCGCCGGGGGTGACCGGCGCGCCCGGGGAGATGACGCCCCGACCGAAGCGGGGCCCGGCCACCTGGAGCACGGTGAGCGTGCTGCGGGCCACCGGAGCCGCCGCCGCGGCGGGCGGGAACGGCGGCGGGTTGATCGGTGTACGCCGGGCGCGGCGGGGCGCGGGCGGGCCGGCGGCCGGGGTGGCGAGCACCCCGGCCGGGTCGGCGGGGTGGTGCGGGAAGGCCGGTTGCAGGGCCGGCTTGGCCCGGCCGTCGAGCGCCTCCCGGATCCGGTCGAGCACCCGGCCCCGTGCCTGCGCCGCGTCGGTGACCCCGACCAGGTCGACGTAGGTGATGGTGGCGAGCAGGCCGTCGATCGGACAGTCCTCGACCCGTACGGTGACCAGCTTGTTGCCGGTGCCGTCCGGGTCGGCGCGCAGCGCGGCCTGCCACTCCAGCTTCCCGTACGTGGAGTGCAGGTAACGTTCGGAGAGGACGGCCACCACGACGGCGGCCTCCCGGACGCCCCGGTCCATGAAGTCGATGAAGTTGGTGCCGGCCACGAAGTCCCAGGCCTGGAGCAGGGTGCGGTAGCCGGCGGCCTCGAACTCCCAGGCCAGCCAGGTCGCCCAGCGCTCGTCGGCGGGCGAGTAGCTGATGAAGAAGTCGATGGGGCGGTCAGACCGGGTGGGGTGCGCGCCTACAGCCACGTGGTCATTATTGCCACTGACCGTCAATCGGTGGCCACCCTGGGCAGCGTCGGGCGGGTCCGGCCGGTCGGCGGTGTGCGAGGATCATCCCTCGTGGAGACCGCCGGCGAGCCGCCGTCCGCCGCGCCGGACCGATCCCGCTGGGGCCGGCTGCACGTGCTCGACTGGATCGCGATCGGGCTGGCGGTGGTCGGTCTGGCCGGTGTCCTCACCGGACTGCTCCCCCGCGCCGACGCCGAGGCCACCGTACGCCGGATCGTCCCGATCCTGATCTTCCTCGGCACGGTGGTGGTGCTGGCCGAACTGACCGCGGTGGCCGGGGTCTTCGACGCCCTCGCCGCCCGGGTGGCGATCACCGCGCGGGGCAGCTTCCGGTCGCTGTTCTGGCTCTGCGTCGGGTTCGCCTCGGTCACCACCATCGCGCTCAACCTGGACACCACGGCCGTGCTGCTCACCCCGGTGATGATCGCGCTGGCCCGCAAGCTCGGGGTGCCGCCGACGCCGCTGGCGATGACCACGGTGTGGCTGGCCAACACGGCCAGCCTGCTGCTGCCGGTGTCCAACCTGACCAACATCCTGGCCAGCGACCGGATCGGCCTCGATCCGGTGCCGTGGGCGGCCCGGATGTGGTGGCCGCAACTGGTCGCCATCGTGATCACCATGCTGCTGCTGTGGTGGTGGTACTGGCGGCCGGCGCGGGCGGGCGCCGACCCGTTCGTCCCCCCGCCGCCGCACGTGCCGCCGGATCCGGTGCTCTACCGCACCGCGCTCGCCGCGTGCCTGCTCTTCGTGGCCGGGATCCTGGTCGGCGTCGAGATCGGCCTCGCCTCCGGGGTGGCCGCCGCGATCCTGGTCGCCGGTTTCGCGGTCCGCGCCCGGGGCAGCCTGAGGCTCGCGTTGATCCCGTGGCGGCTGCTGGTCTTCGTGACCGGGCTGTTCCTGGTGGTGCAGACCATCGGCCGGCACGGCCTGGACACCGTGATGGGCACCCTGATCGGCGGCGACCCGGGCGCCGAGGGGGCGCTGCGGGCCGGCGGCGTGGGCGCGCTCTTCGCCAACGTGGTCAACAACCTGCCCGCGTACGTCGCCGGCGAGGCGGTCATCGCCGTCGATCACCACACCCAACTGCTGGCCCTGCTGGTCGGCACGAACGTCGGCCCGCTCGCCACGCCGTGGGCGTCGCTGGCCACCCTGATCTGGTACGAGCGCTGCCGGGCCGCCGGGGTGGCGGTGCCGCTGGGCCGGTTCGTGGCCACCAGCGCCGCGCTGGCCGCCCTGGCCACCACGGCCACCGTCGCCGCCCTGCTGGTGGGCCCGTGATCCCGCCCGTCACGATCGTGCACGCCTGCCAGCGGGACGGGCGGGGCGGCAGCCCGACGGCGGTGGTCGACGAGACGTCGCTGACCGACGCCGAACGCCGCGCGGTGCCGGTGGCGGCGGGCACCTCGCATGCGGTGTTCCTCGCCGCCGCGGGGCCCGGGACCGTGTCGCTGCGCTTCTTCACCGCCACCGGGGAGTTGCCGGCCTGCGGGCACGGCACGGTGGCCGCGCTGGCGGTGCTCGCCGAGCGCGCCGGCGCCGGGGCGTACGAGAGCGTCCTGCGCTCCGGCGGCCGGAGCTTCCTGGGCCGGGCCACCGGAGGCGGCGTCCGGTACGAGGCGGTGTTCGATCCCGGACCGGTGCGGGTGCGGGTGCCCGACCCGGTGGAGACCGCGCCGGTCCTGTCCGCCCTGGGCCTCGGTCCCGAGGCGCCGTCCCGGGTCGCCTCGGTGGGCCGGCCGCGCCTGCTGGTGCGGGTCCCCGACCGCGCGGCTCTGGCGGGCCTGGCCCCCGACCTGGCTCGACTGCGGGCGGCGTGCGACCGGCTGGGGCTGCTGGGCTGCTACGTCTACAGCACCCCGGGCCCGGACGGCCTCGCCGCGGCCCGGATGTTCGCCCCGTCGATCGGGGTGCCGGAGGACATCGCCAACGCCAACAGCACCGCCTGCCTGGCCGCGCACCTGTCCGGCCAGGGCGGGTCCGCGCTCGCGGTCGACATGGGCGACACGCTCGGCGAACCCTCCACGGTGGTCGCCACCACCCGACCGGGGGCGGACGGCCCGCTGGTCCGGGTGGGCGGCACCGCGACGATCACCGGGCCGGCACGGTGGTGACCGTCACCGCACCGGCGGGCGCGCCCGCCGGGACAGCCGGCGGATGCCGTACAGCAGCGCGCTGGCGGCGAAGAGCACCGCGCTGACCGCCAGCCACTGGCCGAACCTCGCCCGGGGCGCCAGGCCGGACGCCCGGGTGTACGTGCCGTCGCCGAGACCCAGAATCCCGGGCAGGTAGACCAGGAACAGCAGGCCGGCGCCGAGCGCCGGCACCCGGACGTGGTTCAGCAGCGCCCGGTTCCCGCCGTGACGGGACGCAGACCGCAGCACCCGGTCCACCGACGCGTACGCCGGGAAGAGGACGAAGTCGTGCGCGATCGCCGCGCCGACGAACCACAGCAGCATCCGGCCGGCCGCCGGCTCGCCGGCCAGCCGCAGCGCGATCCAGCCGGCCACGGCGAAACATCCGGCCAGCAGCAGCAGGTGCCAGGGCGCGGCGCCGTACGCCCGCCGCAACTCAGCCATCGAACGCGATCTCCTCGACCCATTTGGTGCAGTGCACGCCGGGCAGCGCGGGCACGATGACCCGCGCCGGGTAGCCGTGGTCCGGGCTCAGGTCGACGCCGTTGACCCGCAGGGCCAGCAGCGCGTCGGGGTCGGTGACCTGGTTGCCCTGCAGGGCCGCCTGGCGGAACAGGCCGGCCCGTTCCAGCGACCGGACCCGGGCCGACCCCGGCGCGGCCACCCCGACCAGGGCGGCGAGGTCGCGCAGCCGGACCCCGGTCCAGGTCTGGGCGGTGGACCAGCCCTCCACGCAGGCGATCGGCAGGGCGGCCGTGTGCTGGGCCATGGCGAGCAGCTGGCCCCGGTCCAGCGTGACGGTCCGGCCCGCGCCCCGCACGGTCAGCCGCCAGCCCGGCCCGGTCTGCGCCGGGGTGACGCCGGCCGCGGCGATGCTGCGGTTCACCGGGAAGCCGTTCGGTCCGGCGCCGAACCGGCGGCCGCGCGGCAGCAGCAGCGCGGTGCGCCGCAGCGCGTCGACGCTCTGCCCGACGGTCAGCGCCGCCAGCAGCAGCGCTCCCCCGCCGACCACGGCCAGCACCCCGCGCCGGCTCATCGTCGCCGGTCGGGGCCGCCGGGCCACCAGGCCGTCCGGATCCGGCGGCTCCGGCCGGGTCCGCGCCAGCGGCGTACGCGCGAAGCCCGGCCCGCGCAGCGCGGTGACCAGCCGGGGCAGCTTGATCGCCACATGGGTGACCAGGGCAACGGTGAAGACCCAGGCGCCGTACCAGTGCGCCGTGTAGAAGTCGAAGCCGAACAGGTAGGCGTACTGGATG
The DNA here is from genome assembly GCF_026013475.1 of Micromonospora yasonensis. Lineage (GTDB taxonomy): Bacteria > Actinomycetota > Actinomycetes > Mycobacteriales > Micromonosporaceae > Micromonospora > Micromonospora yasonensis. The sequence continues at coordinate 19,454 of NZ_JAPDPH010000121.1, forward strand.
TTGAGCAGCCCGGTGACGATCTGGAAGAGGATGCCGCCGATCAGCAGCAGCAGCGACAGCCGCTCCAGCACCTGCGCGATCGAGCGCGCCGGCGGCCAGTCGAAGAGCTTGGGCACCACCGACCAGAGCTTGCCGAGCACCACCGGCACCAGCACGATCCCCAGCGTCACGTGCAGCCCCTGGGTGACCCGGAACAGCCACGCGGGCCGGGTCGGCCAGTCGAACACCGGCGGATGCAGCCACCCCACGCCGGCGGGGAAGGCCTGGCCGAAGCGGGGCCCGTAGGCGATCCAGTCGAGCAGCCCCGTGACGATCACCAGGGGCAGGGTGACGAGCAGCACCGCGCCGAGCACGGAGGTCAGCCAGGGCCCGCGGACCGGGCTGCGCCAGGCGCGGGCGACCGCGTCGACACCCGGCGGCCGGTACCGGTCGAGCCCACGCCACAGCCGGGCCGGTACGGCGGACGGTGGACCGTCCGGACCGGTCGGTGCGGGTGGCCGGGCAGGCACGGATCCCTCCTGATGGCGTGGTCCAGGGCTCCAGCCAGACGCTAGACGCCGCAGCGGCCGGCCGGTCCGCTTTGCCGCATTACCGAACCCTTACCGCCATCTCTTACGGACTGCTGACGTCCTTCGTGAACCACCCGACCGGCGCCGCGCGGTGCCCTAGCGTGGGCAGACATGCGGGTACTGGTCACCGGCGCGGCCGGATTCATCGGATCGCAGGTCGCCGACCTGCTGGCCGCCGAGGGGCACGAGCCGGTCTGCCTGGACGCGTTGCTGCCCCAGGCGCACGGCGGCGCGCTGCCCGAGTGGTCCCGCCGGCACGACCCGGTGGTCGGCGACGTACGCGACGCCGGGCTGCTGGACCGCCTGCTGCCCGGCGTGGACGCGGTCTGCCATCAGGCGGCCATGGTGGGGCACGGACTGGACCCGTCCGACGCCCCCGATTACGCCGGCCACAACGACCACGGCACGGCGGTGCTGCTGGCCGCGATGCACCGCTCCGGGGTGTCCCGGCTGGTGCTGGCCAGCTCGATGGTGGTCTACGGCGAGGGGCGCTACCGCTGCGCCCGGCACGGGGTGGTGCGACCCGCGCCGCGTCGCGCCGCCGACCTCGCCGCCGGCCGGTACGACCCGACCTGCCCGCACTGCGGCGACACCCTCGACCCCGCGCTGGTCCCCGAGGACGCCCCCCTGGAGCCGCGCAGCACGTACGCGGCCAGCAAGCTCGCCCAGGAGCACTACGCCGCGGCGTGGGCCCGGCAGACCGGGGGCGGGGTGTGGGCGCTGCGCTACCACAACGTCTACGGGCCCCGGATGCCGCGCGACACCCCGTACGCGGGGGTCGCCTCGCTGTTCCGGTCGGCGCTCGCCGACGCTCGGCCGCCGCGGGTGTACGAGGACGGCCGGCAGCGCCGGGACTTCGTACACGTCACCGACGTGGCTCGGGCGAACCTGCTGGCGCTCACCGCACCCGCCCCGGACGGCCTGGTCCCTGTGAACGTCTGCTCCGGCGAGCCACACACCGTCGGCGACCTGGCGGTCGCGCTGGCCGAGGCGATGGGCGGCCCGGCGCCGGAGGTGGTCGGTGGGGCGCGGGGGGCCGACGTGCGGCACGTGGTGGCCGACCCGACCCGGGCACGGGAGTTGCTCGGCTACACCGCCCGGGTCGGCTTCGTCGACGGGGTGACCGCCTTCGCCACCGACCCGCTGCGCGAACCGGCCGCCCTGGTCGGCTGACCGCTCACCGGGCCGCTGGCGGCACCTTCACCGAAACTGCTGCCTCCCGCCATGCCGAGGCGGCAACTTCCCCGAAGTTGCCCAACTCTTCGGCACTCAGGAGACGGTGAACAGCAGGTGGTTGACGGCGAGCGCGGTGAGTGCCTGCCCGGCCAGCCACCAGCGGCGGGCCGGCGCCGGCAGGTGCGCGGCGGCGACCAGCAGCCAGACCACGAACGGCAGCCAGATCCGTTCCACCTCGGCCTTGCTCATACCGGACAGGTCGGCGGCCACCAC
>NZ_JAPDPH010000122.1 GCF_026013475.1 Micromonospora yasonensis
ACCGTGACCGGCGGACGCCTGCGGCAGGCCGCCGTACGCGTCGCCGAGTACGTCGACCGGGCCCGGTTCGACGTCCAGCTGGTCGAGGTCGCTCCGGCCGGCGACAACCTCGGGAAGCGACCGGGTGTGCTGCTCATCGACGGGGCGATCCTGGCCACCGAGCCTGGGAAGGCGGCCGTGCAGCGGCTGCTCCGGGCCCTGCCCGCCTGGGTGCAGCCGCTGATCGTGCCGGACAGCCAGGACGCCGTACGCCCACCCGAGCAGGACGTGTGGGGCGTGCGGCGGGCGCTGGCGGCCGGCCCCCAGCGGGTGCCGCGACCGCGGATCAGGACCGAGCCGGACGACCCCGTCACGGTCCTCACGGCCGCGATCGACCGGGCCACCCGGCATTTCGACGACGAGCACCTGGTGGAGCGGCGGTACCCGCCACGGCCGCGCTCGAACAGCCATCCGGAGGAGTAGCAGACATGACGGACGCCCGGGACGGTCAGATCGTTACCTTCTACTCCTTCAAGGGCGGCACCGGCCGGACGATGGCCCTCGCCAACACGGCATGGATTCTCGCCGCGAACGGCTACCGCGTGCTCGTGGTCGACTGGGACCTCGAATCGCCGGGCCTGCACCGGTTCTACCGCCCGTTCATCCACGACGGCATGCTCCGCGGTGCCGGCGGCGTGATCGACATGCTCGTGGGCTACGAAGGCGCGGCGAGGGAGGCGGCGAGCCGCAACCCGGCCGCGCCCGGCGAGCTGCCGCACGCCGCCTTCGCGAACGTGCGGCGGCACGCCTTCTCGATCAACTGGCGGTGGCCGGCCGGGGGCACGCTCGACTTTTTGGGCACGGGGCGGCACAACCACAGCTACAGCCGGTCGATCTCCGGTCTCGACTGGGACCACTTCTACGAGGTCCTGGCCGGCGGCGCGTTCTTCGACGCGCTGCGCGCCGATATGAAGCGCACGTACGACTTCACCCTCATCGACAGCCGTACCGGCCTCAGCGATGTCGCGGACATCTGCACCGTCCACCTCCCCGACACGCTCATCGCCTCGTTCACCCTCAGCGAGCAGGGCATCGAGGGCGCCGCCGAGGTCGCCCAGTCGATCAGCCGGAAGACCCTGCCGCGGCGCATCCGGGTACTGCCCGTGGCGATGCGCATCGACCCGGCGGAGAAAATCAAGGCGGACACCGGCCGGTTGGTGGCCAGGCAGCGGTTCGACGGGCTGCCGGCGCACCTGAGCGACGAGGCACGGGAGCGGTACTGGGCCGAGGTGCAGGTGCCCTACCTGGCGTACTACGCCTACGAGGAGACCCTGGCCACGATCGAGGACAGCTCCGGCGCGCCCGGCAACCTGCTCGGTGCCTTCGAGAAACTCACCGAGGTCATCACCGAGGGGCGCGTCACCCGGCTGCCGAGCATGGACGAGGCCGATCGCATCCGCGTCAAGGCGCAGTTCGTGCGGATGGCGGCGGTGCGCGAGACCGAGGTGGCGCTCAGGTACGACGTGGCCGGCATCGTCTGGGCCGAGTGGATCTCGTGGATCCTGCGCGAGGCGGGCATCCAGGTGCACGACCCGGGCCCGGGCGGACGACCCGAGGGTCTGGCCGCGGTCGCCCGGCCACTGGTCGTCAACACCTCCGCGGAGCACGCCGAAGCCGCCGCGTCCGGGTCGGTGCGCGCCACGCGCCGCCCGCTGACCGTGCACGTGGGTGGGACGCAGGCCGCCGCATCGCCCGCCACCAGCGCCAACTCCACGCGCCTGGGTCGGCTCGACGAACTCGCCGCCGCGGAACAGATCCTGCGACTGGTCGGCTTCCCGCCGCCGAAGGCCGAATTCCTGGTCGGCGCTCCACGGTTTCCCGGTACCCCGCAGACCGTCTTCCAGGCCCCACCGCGCAACCTTCTCTTCACCGGGCGCGAGGCACTGCTCGACCTGCTGCGTACCAGGCTGCGCGCGCAGAGCGACGCGGCGGTTCCCGTCGTCCTGCACGGCATCGGCGGCATCGGCAAGACCCAGCTGGTGACCGAGTACGTGCACCGGTTCCGTGGCGCCTACGACGTCGTGTGGTGGATCGACGCGGACACCACCGTGGACGTCGACAGCGCGCTCTACGACCTCGGCCGGCGGCTCGGGCTCAACCTGTCCAGCAGCGTTCCGGAGGGTGCGCAGGCGGTGAAGCAGGCGCTGTCCCGCGGCGAGGCCGGTCTGCGCTGGCTGGTCATCTTCGACAACGCCGAGCAGGCGGCCCGGATCGAGCGGCTGTTGCCCAACGGCCCGGGCCACATCATCATCACCTCACAGGGCACCGGTTGGGGCGAGCAGGCCCAGGTCCTCGCGGTCGACGTCTTCGACCGCGCGGAGAGCGTCAACCACCTGCGCCGCCTGCTGCCCACCCTGACCGAGCGGGACGCGAACCGGATCGCCGAGGCGCTGGGCGACCTGCCCATCGCGGTGGCCGCGGCCGCCGCGTGGCTCGTGGAGACCCGCTCACCGGTCTCGGAATACCTGCAGGCGATCGAGGAGGGCAATCTCGGCGCGCTGGGTTCCGAGAGCGACATCGGCCGGGTCGAGGCGGCGTGGCGGCTGTCACTCGACCAGCTCAAGGCGCGTCGACCGGCGGCGTACCGCCTGCTGCAACTCTGCTCGGTCATGGCCCCGGAGGTGTCGCTCGACATCATCTACAGCAACGCGATGGCCGAGCATCTGCGCGCGATCGACCCGACCGTCACCAGCAGACTCATGATCAACAGGCTGGTGGAGCAGATCAAGCGGCTGGCCCTGTTGCGCCTGGACCAGCAGAGCGACATCGACAGCCAGGGCGCGGAGCGCGACACCGCGCACAGCCACCGGATCGTGATCCACCGGCTGCTGCACTCCGTGGTCAAGTCCCGGATGACCGCCGAGGAGGTCGACCAGGCCAAGCATCAGGTGCACGCGTTGCTCGCGGCGGCGGCCCGTACGCTCGGCGAGGTCGACCTTCAGGACGAGTGGCCGAAATACCGGATGCTGTGGCCCCATGTCGAGGTGTCCGACGGGACGACGTCCAGCATCGCGTCGGTCCGTCAACTGCTCGTCGATCAGGTTCGCTACTTCTTCGTACGGGGCAACCCCGACGGCGGACTGGAGGTGGCCGGGCGCGTCGAGGACAGCTGGGCCCGGATGATCGAGCAACAGGACGACGAGACGGCGCGGCGCGAGCTGCTCGTCCAGCTCTTCCAGCTGCGCTTCAACAAGGCCAACGCCCTCCGGGACAAGGGGGCGTTCCAGCAGTCCTACGACCTGGACCGGGAGATCCACGCGCAGCAGATCGCCATTCTGGGGCGGGACCACGCGGACACGCTGATGACGGCGGGCAGCCTCGGCGGGGACCTTCGGGGTCTGGGCCGCTACGCCGAGGCGTTGGCGCTGGACACCGACACCTGCGCGGCGTGGCGATCGGAGTTCGGTGCGGAGCACCCCCGCACCCTCAACGCCCTGAGCAACCTGGCGGTCTCCTACCGCTTGATGGGCAAGATGGCGGAGGCGCTGCGCCTGGACCAGGAGGTCCACGAGTTGCGGCGGCAACTGCTGGGCGAGGAGAACCTCAGCACCCTGCAGTCGGCCACCTCACTCGGGCGCGACCTTCGCGATGCGGGCCACTACGACAAGTCGGTGGAGCTGCTGACCCAGGTACGCGACGTGTACGCGGCCGTGATGGGGGAGAACACCCGTTTCGTGTACGAGGCCGACGCCAATCTGGCTGTCTCGTTGCGCAGCGCCGGTCGCATCCGCGAGGCCAGTGAACTGCTGGAGGTGGCGTACCAGCGACTGGTGGCCATCATCGGCCCCGATCACCCGGAGACGCTCACCTGCCGGCTCAGCCGTTCGGTGACCCTCCTGGAACTCGGGGACTGGGACCAGGCCGACACGGAGACCAGCGCCGTCCGGGACGCGTACGAACGGCACCTCGGTGCCCAACACCCGCACAGCCTGGTCTGCCTCAACAACCACGCCACGGCGATTCGGGCCATGGGTGACCTCGCCGAGGCCCGGGCACTGGCCCGACAGGCCCTGGAGGGGCTGCTCGGCGTGCTGACCGCCCAGCATCCGTACACCGTCGCCACGCAGATCAACGTGGCGGTCATCGAGGCCGATCTGCACAACCACACCGAGGCGCTCGCGCTGATGACCGGCGCGGCGGAGCTTCTCGTCGAGCTGCTCGGCCGCGACCACCCGCACACCCTGCGCTGCGGGGCGAACCGGGCCCTCATCCTGCGAAGGATGCACGGCGCCGACTACCAGAGCCAGGCCGACGCGGCGATCGCCGCCGTGGCAGGACGGATCGGCTCCAACCATCCCTCGGTGGTCGAGTTGAAACGGGGTCGACTGCTGCGCCGGGTCATCGACCCGCATCCGTACTGAGCCGGGACGTCCGATGCGGTCGGTCCGGAGGCCGGCGCGTCACCAGCTCGACAGCCACTCCAGCATCTCCGGGAGGATCTGCACCGCGCCGAAGTGGGCGGCGCCCGGTTGGACGTCGACCTCCGCGGTCTGGATCTGCCGGGCCAGCCACATGGTGTGGCTCACCGGCGCGAAGTTGTCCTGTTCGCCGTGCCACAGCCGGACCGGGCCGCTGATCGCCGAGAGGCTGAAACCCCAATCCCGGCGCAGTGCCAGGACGTCGTCGATCCACCCCTGTGGACCGTCGCGGAGTGCCTCCCGGTAGGCCTGGGCCAGCAGGCGTCGGATCGCCAGATCCTGGACGACGTGCCGGTCCGGCCAGGTCATGTCGGCCTCCAGTTGGGTCAGCAGGCTCTCCGGGTCGCGCCGGGTCCGCGCCGCCTGCTCCCGGAGGCGCTCGACCAGCCGGAGCCGATCGGCCGACGCGGCGGTGAAGTCGCGCCGGTTGCTCTCGGTCATGCCGCCGAACCACTCGAGACCGGCCGCGTCGGGGTTGGCGAAGCCGACCAGCACCGCCGTACGTGCGACCGAGTCAGGCAGCAGCGCCGCGCACGCCAACGCGTGCGGGCCGCCACCGGACCGTCCGACCACAGAGAAGCGGTAGATGCCGAGGCGTTCCGCGATCGCCTTGATGTCCTGGGCCGCGTCGGCGACGGTGCGGCCGGGCCGGGGCGTGGAACCGCCGTACCCAGGGCGGTCGTAGCTGATGAGACGGATGCCGTACCGGTACAACACACTGCCTCGTGGCTTCGGTCCGCTGCGGCTGCCCGGGGTGCCGTGCAGGAGGAAGACCGGAACTCCGTCGGGCTTGCCAGTGATCTCCACGGTCAACCGGCCGCCGCCGGTGCTCGTCGTGAACCGCTCCTCGGTTGCCAGGTGCGTTCCCCTTCCGTTCGGCCGGAGACCGCGCGACGCGGCGGCGCCCATCAGGTCGTCGCCCGTCAGTGCCGGTAGTTGAACAGCGTAGCCCGGTCGGCCAACGGGTGACCTTCGCGCGAGCGCCGGACCGGGCCGCCCTGCCGGCACCGCCGAGGCGACGCTCAGGCACGGTCGGACCGGTCACCCGCTGATCGTGGGCCGCGCGCCGGCTGCTCGGCCGCGGGCCGCGGGGTCCTCCGCCGCCAGGGAGCCGCCAGCAGCAGGACGGCCAGCACGACGGCGGCGCCGGCACCGAGAAGGGTGCGCCGCGGGATCGCCGACGAGCCGGCGGTGGCACCCTGGCGTACGCCCTTGACCTCGGCGACGGGACGGTCGTTCTTCTTCTCGTCGGGGGTGATCAGGCGGCCGACCGACGCGGCGGGGGGCAGCGCGAAGCCCCAGTCCAGCAGGGCCGCCGACTCGCCCAGGCTGCCCAGCGGCGCGGTCTCCGCGCCGAGCAGGGTCACGGCGAGCCGCCGGCCGTTACGTTCGGCCACCCCCACGTACGTCTGTCGCGCCAGGTCGGTGAAGCCCGTCTTCCCGCCGAGGGTGCCGGGGTAGTGGTCGAGCAGGGTGTTGTCGTGGGTCATGGAGAAGCCCGGCGTTCCCGACTCGGCCGGTATCTCCGCCACCCGGGTGGCGATGTATCGCCGGAAGTCCGCGCGGGCGTAGGTGGCGCGCGCGATCAGCGCCAGATCGTACGCGCTGGTGTACTGACCCGGACCGTCCAGGCCGGACGGCGTCGCCGCGTGGGTCTGGTTCGCGCCCAGGCGGTGTGCCTCGTCGTTCATCGCCTGCACGCCGCCCTCCCGCCCGGCGGCGCCGCCGCCGACTCGGGCCAGCACGTTGGCGGCGTCGTTTCCCGATCTGAGCAGCAGCCCCAGCCAGAGGCTGTCGATCGAGTAGCGGCCGCCCTCGACCACCCCCATCCGCGAACTGGCCGGATCGAGATCCTGCAGATCCGCCCGGGTCACCTCGACCACCTGGGCCGGATCGAGGCGGGGCATCAGGGCCGCGGCCAGCAGCATCTTCTGCACGCTGGCCGGCGTGCGGTGCTCGTGCGGGCCGCACCCACCCAGCACCGCTCCACTGTCGAGGTCGGCCACGACCCACGAGGTGGCGGTCACCGCCGGGGCCATCGGCGCACCCGCGGGAATCGCCAACCCCGCCGTCGCCAGCGCCTCGCCGCCGACGGCCCGGTCGGCGAGGCCGACCGGTGGCGGCGACGGTGCGGCCGGTGGGGGCACTGGCGGCTTGGCGGCCGGGCACGGCACGGACGGCGCGGCGACCGCCGACGCAGGTGACCCGGCCACCCCGGCGGGCATGGGCAGAAGGGCGCTGAGCGCCGCGGCAGCGATGCTATTGAGGATCACGTTGAAGCACCGTAATTGCCGACAAGGCAGCCCACGGTCGACTTGAACAAAGTAGTCCCGGGGCGGTGGCAATTCCGGTATTTGGCGGGCCGTGCTCATTCGCTCGCCCTGTGCCGGTTGCGAGCTGTGGCCGACGGCGGCCGGGCGCGATCGGTGCGTACCGGGGCGAACCGGCGCAGAGCAACCCGGTCGGGCGTCATCCGGATCGCCGGGGATTGCATCGCTCTTTCCGCCGGAACGGTCGCGAACGGAATTCCTCGGCTGTTCGGGTCACCAGGTAAGACGCGGCAAATCCTTCCCGTAAGCGTGTTGCGATGAATCTGGAGAAAACCCATACGCATTTTCCCGACGCCGAAAGAATGTGGGCCAGGGGAAGACCACGAAACGGGGGAGCACATGGAACTGAGGCGGCGATTCGGGCTGCTGTCGGTGACCGTCGCGGCCGTACCGTTGGTCCTCGTCGGCTGCACGGCCGACCGTCTGCCGGGCACCCGGCAGGCGAACGCGGCACCGCCGCAACTGACGGTGACACCTGGCGACCGGTCGCGTGACGTGCCGATCAGCGCCGAGGTGGGGACCGCCGTCAAGGGTGGGAAGATCACCTCGGTGCGGCTGACCGACGACAAGGGGGCCCAGGTACCGACCGAGCGGCGGGAGGACGCGTCGAGTTGGGTGCCGACGAGTCCGTTGCAGAATTCGCGGACCTATACGGCGGAGGTGACCGCGACCGGTGAACGCGGGCGGACGACCACGCAGAAGACGACGTTCACCACGATGGCCAGATCTCCCAAGCCGACGATCACCAGCATCCTGAATGTCACCGGGAATCAGACGTACGGGACGGCGTTACCGATCGTGGTCACGTTCGACCCGGCAATTCCCAAAGAGGCCAGGGCGGACGTTCAGCGCCGGTTGTTCGTGAAGACCGATCCGCCGCAGCCCGGCACCTGGTCGTGGCTGGACGACGGCAAGCAGGTCGAATACCGGGCACCCGACTTCTGGAAGCCCGGTACGAAGATCAGCGTGCGAACCGGCCTGGAAGGGCTCCCGATCGGCAAGGACGCCGTCGGCGACGTGGACCGCTCGGCGACGGCGAAGGTCGGCCGGCAGGTCTCGCTCGACATCGACAACGCCAGCAAGCAGATGTCGGTCTACCAGGACGGCAAACTGCTCCGGAAGGTTCCGGTGAGCCTCGGCAAGCCGAGCACCCCGACGTCCAGCGGCAGCATGGTGATCATGGAGAAATTCGAGTACACGACGTTCGACACCCGGGGTGACCCGATGGGCGGCTACGTCGTGGACGTCGAGGACGCCCAGCGGCTCACCAATGGCGGCGAGTTCATCCACGCCGCGCCGTGGTCCGAGGGGGACCAGGGCAACATCAACGTCTCGCACGGCTGCACCAACGTCTCCACCGCCAACGCCGACTGGCTGATGGGGATCACCCAGGTCGGTGACCTGGTGACGGTCAAGGGCACCGAGGTCACGCTGGACGCCGGCAACGGCTGGACCGCCTGGAACGTCGGCTGGGACGAGTTCGCCAAGGGCAGCGCCCTGCCCGTACCGGCCGGGCTGAAGCCCACGGTCACCGCCACGCCTCATCCGGGCGCGGTGGCCGGCGGCTCGGCGCCCGCCCCCGCCCGCTCCAACAGCGGCGGCTGATCGGCAGCACACCCGCGCACGATGGCGGCGCGGCCGGTTCACCAGAGCGTGAACCGGCCGCGCCGCCATCGTGCCTCCGGGCTTCGAACTTTAGGTCCTGCTGCCCGTCACTTTTGCCGGTGCGAAGCAAAGTTTCGTCGTGTTCCATCTAGCTTCCGTCTCCTGGCGGCGATAGCCTCGCCGAGGAGCACATTCGCATCCATGCACGTGCTTACTGCTACCCCAGACGAGCGTGGGGGAGGTGCCATGAGGCAGCCCGGCCACCGCCTGATCCGACCGGCTGTGAGTCCGCCCCACGCCACGCTCGCTCGGCTCGTCGAGACCCGCCTCCACTTCCCGTGCTGGAACTGGAAAGGAACCGCATGTCCAGCCAACATCCGGTCGCCCGAAGCCTGAGATCGCACCCGTCCCGCCGAGCGAGCAGCGACACCCGCCGGCGTCTGCTGCGTTGCGCGGTCGCCGCCGTCCTGCCGGCCGCGTCTCTGTCCGCCGGCGCGCTCGCCGTCGGCACCCCGGCATGGGCCGCGCCCACCAGCGCGCCGGCCATCCTCACCCCGACCGCCGCCACCGGAACCAACGGCTTCTATCGAGGCCCGGTCACCGTCAACCTGTCCGCGACCGACGCGGTCAACGGCGTCCAGCGTCTGGAGTACCGGCTCGGCAACGCGGCGCCGTTCCAGACCGCGGCATCCGCGGCCGCCCCGTACCCCGCCAGCCTGGCCGGTTCGGTGCAGATCAGCCAGCAGGGCACCACCGCCGTCGGATACCGGGCCGTCGGCGGAGACGGCTCGGTCGAGTCCGTCCGCACCATCACCATCCGGATCGACACCGTCGCCCCCGTGGTCAGCTGGCCGGGGATCGTCGACGGGCACATCGGCCACACCGCGACGCTGATCCCGACCCGGACCGATCCCGCACCCGGCTCCGGCGGCGTCTTCATCCATCGGATGTGGATCGACGGAACCGAGGTCACCCCGCTGCCGGTCGCCACCTCCACCCTGGCCACCGGAGGGCACACGATCAGCGTCATCGCCAGCGACGCGGCCGGCAACGCCGCCCGGTTCGACCAGGCGTTCGCGGTGACCACGTCGTTCGCCGATCTCGACACCCTCGTCGGCGGCTTCGTCACCAGCGGCGCGATCAGCGCCGCCGCCGGCGACGGCCTGCGCGCCACGTTGGCGGAGGCAGCGGAGGCGGCCGACCCCACCGCCGCCGTACGCGTCCTCAACCAGTTCGTCGCCGCCGCGCAGCGCGCGACGGAACCCGGCCCGGTCCGGGACACCCTGGTCGGAGACGCCCGCTATCTGGAGCAGCAGGTCACCGGTACGCTCCCGGCGGACCCGCCGACCGGCATGACCGTCACGCCGACCGCCGGACCCGACCCGATCCCCGCGGCGAAGCCGCTCGAGGCGTCGACGAACTTCCCCGGCGCCACCTTCCGGGTGCTGTACTTCTCGGCCACCAAGGGCTTCCGGCACGACCACATTCCGGACACCGCTCTGCTCATCGAGCAGTTGGGCAAGCAATACGGCTTCGACGTCGACATCTGGGACCCGAGGCTCGCCCCGGCGTCACTGCCGAGCACACCGTTCACCTCCGCCGCCGACCTGGCGAAGTACCGGACCATCATCTTCTCCTCGCCGGTCGACGGGACGAACCCCAACAGCACCCCGGACGCGGACGCTCTCAACGCCGCTGAACTGGCCGCGTTCAAGGAGTACATCCAGGCCGGCGGCGGGTACGTCGGGCTGCACGGGGCGTCCGACGCGATCCACAACGTGCCCTGGTACCGCGACCTGGTCGGGGCGTGGTTCACCAACCACCCGGGCGGCCAGAACGGCGAAGGTACCTGCGGTAGCTGCATCAACGTGCGGGTCAACACCGAGGACCCCACGAACCCGGCCGTCGCGCACCTGCCGAAGACCTGGCTCACCATCGACGAGCTGTACAACTTCGACCACAATCCGCGCGCCGAGGTGCACACGCTGCTGAGCCTCGACGAGTCGTCGTACCAGCGGAGCCTCAACAGCGGCAACGCCGCGACCAACCCCCTGCGCCTGATGGGTGGCGACCACCCGATCGCGTGGTGCCAGGAGTACGACGGCGGGCGCGAGTTCTCGCTCATCCTGGGCCACGATCGCGCGCAGTACTACCGCGACCCGTTCACCCGGATCCTGTTGAGCGGGATTCACTGGACGGCCGGGCAGACCGAGGCGAACTGCGCCACCTTCCGGCAGACCCGCACGCTGATCAGCGCCGACGCTGCCGGCGGTGCCCTGGATCCGGATTCGGCCGCGGCCGCCGCCGCGCTGCTCGACGACGCCCAGGCCGCGTACCTGCAACGGGATCACAACACCGCGACCACCTCGCTCAACCGGATCATCGCGATCACCGGCAACCCCGCCGCCGGTAGCCCGGTCGCGCGGGCCGAACTCGACCGCCAGGTGCGCCAGCTGCGGGACTGGATGCTGTCGTTGAACCAGTCCTGACCACTCCGAGGGCCGCCGGCCCGAACGCGGGCCGGCGGCCACCGGCGGCGACGTCCGAGCCGCCGCGGTCACCGCACGGCGGCGTTGCCACCGCGCGCCCGTTGCTGCACGATACGGGGCGTGGTTGAGCTGGCGCACGCGTCCGAACGGATCAATGTGGACGGTGCACAGGTCGGCACGTGGTCCGCTCGGCTCGCCGGGGACGACGTCAAGTTGTCCGGCCGGTGCCCCGCGTGCCGGCACGAGACGAACGCCGTGGTGGCGTTGCAGGCAGCGGGTCTGGAGTCCGCCGCGTCGGACACCCCGGAGGAGTTGACCGTCTCGGTCGCCTGTCTGTGTCGTCGGGCGCATCCCGACCGCCCCGACGACGGCCCCGCCGGATGCGGCCGCTTCTGGAGCCTGCTGCTGCGGATCCAGCCGGACGCGGTGACCGTCTCGCCCGCGAACGACCGCGAGCTCGATGATGCCTCGGACGCGTGGCGGGAGGCGACGACCTCGCAGGCGACCTCGGTCCGGTCCGCGGCGGAGAAGTGGCTCGCCGGGATCACCGCCCTCTACGGCCTGTTCGGGCTGGCGAGTGTCGGCATCGCCCGGGACAGCGTGGCGGCGCTGCCACTGTCCGGCCGGATCGCCGTCGGGAGCGCCGCTGCCGTCGCCGTCTGCCTGGCCGGGTGGGCCGTCATCGACGCGTACCGCGCGGCGTACGGTTGGCCGGTCGTGACGGCGGTGCACGACAACGACGAACTGCGCGCCTGGTACGCCGGCCGCCGCGCGGTCGGGATCCGCGCCGCCCGTCAGCTGGGGGCCGCGGTCCGCAAGGCGGCGGCCTCACTGGCGGCTCTGGTGATCGTCGTCGGCCTGCTCTGGTTCGTCCCGCCCGCGCCGGCGTCCGAACCGTTGCTGCAGATCTCCCGGGTCGACGACTCGATGGTCTGCGGCACCGTCGTGACGAGCCGCTCGCCGGCGTCGCTGCGGCTGCGCCGTCCCGGTGGCGAGACGGTCGTGGTGCCCGCCGGCGACATCGTCGCGGTCAAGCCCGTCCGATCATGTCCCGGGTAGGGCGGGGAACACCACGGACGCCAGCCCGTCGCGCCGCAACCGGGCGAGGATCGTGGCCATCGGAACCGCGATGTTGTACGTCGGTTCGTGGTCCTGCCGATCGTCGGGGTCGCCGGCGATGTGCAGCCCCACCAGGGTGAGATCCGTCGTGAAGCAGGGCGATCCGGAGCTGCCCCGCTGGGTGTTGACCCGGTGGCGCAGCCGGGTGCGGTTGGCGTTGACATCGAGGACGGTGCCGAAAGCCAGCTGCAGCGGTTCCCGCCCGGGATACTGCAACATGATCAGTGGACGGTCGGCGGCGAGCGCGTCGTCGTGGCCCGGCGCGGTGAGCCAACCCCGGCGGGGTGAGTCCGGCACTTGTCCGGCCCGGCCGACGGCGTCCAGGCCGGCCGGCTCGGCGAGCCGGATCAGCGCCACGTCCAGCTCGTCCTCGCCGGGCAGCCGGGTGCGGTCGGGAGATCGGTCCGCGGCACTGGCGGCGTACGTGGCGACCCGCCAGCGCCGGGCCAGTGGATAGGCACTGCCCTCACTCACCACCCGCCCGTCGGAGGCTCGACGGAAGTCGAATCGGGCCACCACCTCGTCGGGTGCCACCTGCTCGTCGCGGAGGGCGTCGACGACGTGGCCCGCGGTCAGGCACACGTCCGGCCCGACGAGGAAACCGGTGCCCAGCGGCCGTGCCGGCGGGCCGGCCAGCTCGAGGCGGCAGACCTGTCCCTCGAGCGCGCCCAGCCGCTGCCGCCACGGTCGCGTGTCCTGAAACGGCACGTGCTCGTCGATGAACCGCTCCGCGTTGTCCGACAGTGCGGTGAGGCCGAGCGCCGTGGCCACCGATCGCAGGCCGGAGTGGGTCGGGCGGGCCTCCAGGGCGGCGGTGACCAGGTCGGCGAGCCAGCCCTCGGCGTCGGCCGACTGGATGAGGTGGAACACCCGGGCCGGGTAGTCGTCGGCCATGGTGATGTCGTGGCGGTGCCGGTCCAGCGAATACAGCAGCAGCATGTCGAGGCGGTCGGGTGGCCGGAAGGCGTCGCGCAGGGCCTTGTCCAGCTGCTCGGCGGTGCGGCCACGCACAGCGCACACGATGAGTCTCCCTGCCGACGTCCGGGCGTACCCGTCGATACTAAGGTTGGCGGGTCCGACCTGTTTGGACGGCCATCCGATCGAGTCGAGCCGTGGCCGCTCGGGGTGTCGGTGCCCTAGGGTCGGACCAGGCGTGGCGTCGGGTCCGGTCTCAGGCGGAGGTGCGATATCGACGGAGGACCCTCGCTGACCGGCGAGCAGTTGCGGGAGCTCGAGGCGGCGCTGCTGGACGCCTACCCGTACCGCAACGACCTGGAACGGATGCTGTTGTACGGCCTGCAGCGACGGCTGTCCACGTACGTCGGCGGCGATCTAGGGATGCGCGAGGTGATCTTCAAGCTGATCGAGGCCGCGTTCGCGGAGAACTGGCTCGAACAGCTGATCGAGGCGGCGCTGACCGACCGGGCGGGCAACGCCGGGCTGCGGGCCTGGGAACGAACCCACCGATGGCGACCGGTGCCGGTGGCGCAGCCCCCGCCGCCGCAGGACCTGCAGTTGCTCGACAGCGCCTTCTTCGACCTGCAACAGCTCAAGCGGGCCGTGCAGGAGGCGAAGTTCGAGGCGTCCAGCCGGCTGCTCGCCTTCGGCGTCACCTACTCGGAGATGCTCTTCGTCAACAAGCTCTGCTCCTGGCTGCCGTACTGCCTCGGTGAGGTGGAACGCAAGGAGTGGTTGAGCCTGCGGCCCGAACTGGCGCCGGTGGACGTACGGGTGAAGCACGTCCTGCGGTACCTGCCGGACCTGGAGTGGGCCAACGTGGTGTGCCCGGTGCTGACCGACGGGGTGCCCAGCGCCGTGGTCGCACAGTTCTGGGACGGCGTGCGGGAGCACTGCGGCCACCACGAGCGCTGGTTCGTCATGGTCTTCGCCGGCTCGCTGCCGGGCGGCTATCCCTCAGGGATCACTACGCTGCCCGCACCGCAGGTGGACCGTTTCGACCTCGCGCTGTGGGCCCAGGAAGTCGTCTCGCGGCGCGGCTGGCCCGCCACGCTCGCGGACGCCTGGAGCGGGCTCATCGAGGAAGAGGCCTGGGACGGGTCCCGGCTGGACATCCGCCTGGTCTACGAGTCCATGGACCGCTCGATCCGCGACGCGCGCCAGGATTCGGCGCGCTTCCGTCGGCAGCTCGAGGAGAGGAGCCATCGTGCAGACCCGGCACCGCGTTGACACGTCCACCTGGTTCGACGCCACCGCCCGCCTGCCCGCTACCCGTCTGATCGAGGCGACCGACGCGGACCACGTGGCGGCGGCCAACCCGCCCATGCGGCAGGTCTCGTACGAGCCGTACCTGGCCACCGCGGAGCTGCAGGCCGCGGTGAACCTGGCGATCGGCCTCGGCCGGCCGCTGCTGCTGCAGGGCGACCCCGGGGTCGGCAAGACCCGGCTGGCGTACGCGGTGGCCTACGCGCTCGGGTTGCCGATCGAGCAGGCCTACATCAAGTCGACCAGCAAGGGCCGTGACCTGCTGTACACGTACGACGCGATCCGGCGGCTGCACGACGCCCAACTGGGCGGTCGCCGGCGCGGCGCGGTCGACGACCCGCGGCAGTACGTGCGGCTGGGCCCGCTCGGTCGCGCGATCGCCCGCGCCGGCCACGGCCGGCGCTCAGTGCTGCTGATCGACGAGATCGACAAGGCGGACCTCGACTTCCCCAACGACCTGCTGCGCGAGCTCGACGAGTTGGCGTTCGAGATCGACGAACTGCCCCACGCGCGCTACGCCGTGCCCGCCGATCGGCCGGACCTGCGCCCGATCATCATCGTCACGAACAACGAGGAGAAGGCGCTGCCGGGTGCCTTTCTTCGCAGGTGCATCTTCCACTACGTGGAGTTCCCCTCATCCGCCGAGCAGCTCGACATGATCCTGCAACTGCACGGCATCGGCGAGGCGGAACTGCGGCGCGAGGTGATCGACGTGCTGGTGCGCCTGCGGGAGGTGGATCTCGCCCGGAGGCCCGGGCTCAGCGAGCTGCTCGACTGGGCCGGGTTCCTGCAGGCCGTCGGTGTGCCCGCCGGTGAGATCGGCGGGCTGCCGTACCTCGGCGCGCTGCTCAAGCAGCGCGGTGACCAGGGTCGGGCGGTAGAGCGGCTCAGCCACCCATGACGGTCCCGCACCCGGCGCCGCCCTTCGTGTACGACCTGGTCACGCGGCTGCGGCGACGGGGGCTGCCACTCGGGATCGACGACTGCGCCAGCCTGCGCCAGGCGCTGGCCGCCGGGTTCGGTCTCGCCTCGACCGAGGACCTGGCCGAACTGTGCGTGGCGCTGTGGGCGAAGTCGGTCGGCGAGCGCGAGATCGTCCGCGCCGCGTTCGCCCAGGTGGAGGTTCCGGTCTGGCAGACCGACGTCGCCGAGGAGGCGTCGCCGACGCCGCCGCCCACCGCCGACCCGCTGGCCGGGGACGGCCTGCGCATGGACCCGCAGGACGGCCCGCAACCGGCCGGCGAGCAGCCGGCGACGGGCGAGCCGGCACCGGCCGCCCAGCACGTGACGGGCCTGGCGATGCAGCCACCCAGCACGGGCAGCTTCGACCCGTCGCTGGTCATCGTGCCGCAGTACCCGCTCAGCGAACGGGAGATCGCCCAGGCCTGGCGGCGGCTGCGCCGGCCGGTCCGCACCGGCCCGCCGGTCGAGCTCGATGTCGTCGCCACGCTCGACCGGTACGCGCGTACCGGGGTCGCTTCCGCGCCGGTCCTGGTCCCGGCGAGACGCAACACGGCGCGGCTGCTCGTGCTGGTGGACCGGCAGGGCTCCATGACCCCGTTCCACAACTTCGTCGACCATCTCATCGCGGCGATCAGGAGCGCGGGCCGGTTGGACCTGATCACGGTCGGGTACTTCCGCAACGTCCCCGGCCGCAGCCGCGACCAGGCGCTGCTGGCCGATCTGCCCGACCCGTTCAGCCCGGCGCTCGACCCGGTGCTCACCCGGGTCGCGCCGCTGGCGACCGGCCGCCTCTACCGGGACCCCGACCTCACCGAACCGCACCCGTTCGCGGCCGCCGTCGAGCAGGTGTCCGCCGGCACCGCAGCAGTGATCATCAGTGACGGGGGAGCGGCGCGGGGCGGCTTCGACACGGGCCGGCTGCTCGACACCACCGCGATGCTCAAGGCGCTGCGTGCCGCCGGATGCGCGGTCGCCTGGCTCAACCCCCTGCCGGCCGCCCGATGGGCCGGTACGACCGCCGGGCAGATCGCCCGGCACATCCCGATGCAGCCGCTGACCAGGGAGGGCATGTACCGGACCGTGGACGTGCTGCGCGGCCACCCGGAGCGGACGGAGCGGCCGCTGTGAGCGCGTGGACCCGGACCTCCCCGGCCAGCAGCCGGCTGTCCGTCGCGCGGGCGACCCTGCCGGCCGGCGCCCTGGAGCTGGCGAGTCACGCCGCGGTGCCGGTCGCGGTCGACCCCGGTTTCCTGCACCTGCTGCGGGTCAACTTCTTCCTCGACCCGCCCGCCGTGCTGGGCTACCCGGTCGAGGCCGAACTGCTGACCTCGCCGTTGTTCCGCGAGCTGGGCGACGGCCTCTACGAGATCGACCCCGCACTGCGCGACCGGCTCCTGGTGAGCCTGCTGACCCGGTTCGGCAATGCGAGGCTGACCCGGGTGGCGACCCTGCTGGAGCAGTACACCGACCACGGGGCGCCGTGGCGGGCACTGCCGGAGCTGGAGCACGCCCAGCGGCTGACCGCGCTGAGCATCATCGAACCGTCGCGGGCGACCGAGTGGCTCGATCAGGCGCAGCGCGTGCCCGCCGGCGACGGGCAGCTGGGCCGGGAATGGTTCGTGGCCATGCGCGACCGCCTCGAACAACAACCGCCGGTGTCGGCAAACCTCAACCAGGAACTCGCCGACGTCCTGGGCCGTGCTCGTGCCGGCACCGAAGACGGTCGGATCGCCGCGGTGCACCAGCTCGGGCAGCTCGGTCTGCTGCCCGGCGCCGACGTCGCCACCATCGCCCGGGCCCTGCACGAGCTGGCGGACGGGACGCCACCGCCGGTGGCGGCCGTGGTCCGCGACGTCCTCGACACGCTGGTCCTGCTGGTGCCGGCGCCGTCGGTGACCGGGGACGAGCGGGACGCCACGGCACAGCACCAGGACGAGGTGTCCCTGCCCGACCTGCTCGGCATCCGGGACGTACGCCACCCGGATCTGCGCCGGCTGCGGCGACGGCGAGGCGTACGCGACCGGCTGCGGGCACCCATCGGCGTCGGCCCCGGCCGGGAACCGGTCGAGCTCGACCTGAAGGAACCGGCCCAGGAGGGGATGGGCCCGCACGGCCTGGTCGTCGGAGCGACCGGCTCGGGCAAGTCCGAGCTGCTGCGCACCATCGTGCTGGGGTTGGCGGCGACCCATTCCCCGGACCTGCTCAACGTGGTCCTGGTCGACTTCTGGAGCGGCGCCGTGTTCGCTCCGCTCGCCGGCCTGCCGCACGTGGCCGCGGTGGTCACCGGCCTCGGCGAGGTGCCGGCACTGCTCGACCGGCTGGCCGAGGCCCTGACCGGAGAACTGGTCCGCCGGCAGGAACTGCTTCGCCGAGCCGGCAACTTCGTATCCGTGCGCGACTACGAGGAGGCGCGCACGCGCGGCGACCGGCTGGCACCGCTGCCGAGCCTGCTCATCGTCTGCGACGAGTTCACCGAGTTGTTGACCGCCAAACCGGATTTCATCGAGGTGTTCGTGCAGATCGGTCGGGTCGGCCGGAGCCTCGGCGTGCACCTGCTGCTGGCCAGCCAACGCCTCGAGGAGGGCCCGCTGCGCGGCCTGGACGGCTACCTGTCGTACCGGATCGGCCTGCGCACCTTCACGGCCCACGAGTCCCGCATGGTGCTCGGCGTCCCCGACGCCCACGACCTGGGGCGTCCCGGTGACGGGTACCTCAGAGCCGGCACCGACCCCCTGGTGCGTTTCAAGGCCGCCTACGTGTCCGGCCCGTACCACGCCCCGGCCCCGAGGTCGTGGGAGGACGTCCTGTCGGCGCCCGGGCGGCCCCGTCGTCCGCCCACCGTCGCCGAGGTGCTCGTGGACGCGCTGGCCGGCCAGGGACCGCCGGCCCATCAGATCTGGCTGCCCCCGCTGACCGCCTCGCCGAGCGTCGACGCGCTGGCCGGCCCGCTGGCGGTCTATCCGGCCCGGGGGCTGACGGTGCAGGACGTGCTGCTGCGCGGAGCCCTGCGGGTGCCGGTCGGGCTGGCCGACAAGCCCTACGAGCAGCGCCAGGACGTGCTGTGGCTGGACCTGTACGGCGGCAACGGTCACGTGGCCGTCGTGGGCGGTCCGGGGAGCGGGAAGTCCACCGCGCTGCGTACGCTGATCACCAGCCTCGCGCTCAGCCACACCCCGGCTGAGGTGCAGGTCTACTGCCTCGATCTCGGTGGCGGGCAGCTGAGCACCCTGCGTGGGTTACCCCATGTCGGTGGCGTCGCCGGTCGGGCGGACAGCGCCGCCATCCGGCGCACCGTCGGTGAGATGGCCACCCTCCTGGACAACCGTCGGCGCTCGTTCCCCGCCGCCGGGACGGACATGGCCGCCTACCGCCGCCGACTGGCCGTGGGAACGGTGGACGACCCGTTCGGCGACGTGTTCCTGGTCGTCGACGGCTGGGACAGGTTGCGCAGCGAGTACGACGACCTGGAGCAGGCCCTCACCCTCATCGCCCTGCACGGCCTGCCGTGCGGCATTCACCTGGTCGCCGCCACCGGCCGCTGGACGGACCTCCGGTCGGTGATCCGGGACAGCTTCGGCACCCGCCTCGAGCTGCGCCTGCGTGACCCCGGGGATTCGGCGATCTCGCGCCGGGCCGCGGCGAACGTGCCGACGGCCCGGCCGGGCCACGGCATCACCAGCGACGCGTTGCACTTCCTCATCGCCCCACCCGCACCGGTGGACGGCGATCCCGCCGACCTCGTCGACCGGGTCGCGGCCGCCTGGGCCGGGCCGCCGGCGCCCCGGGTACGGATGCTGCCCGCCGTGGTGCCGTTCTCGGCGATCGAGGACGTCCGCGACGAGGGCCGACCCTGGGCGCTGCCGATCGGTCTCGCCGAGGCCGACCTGCGGCCGGTGACCGTGGACTTCGAGGCCGATCCGCACGTCCTGGTGTTCGGCGACGCGGGATCGGGGAAGTCGACCTTCCTGCGTCTGCTGGCCACCACGATCGCCGCCCGGTTCACCCCGGCACAGGCGCGCTTGGTCATCGTCGACTACCGCCGCAGCCTGCTGGACGCGGTGCCGACGGAGCACCTGCTCAGCTACTGCGGGTCGTCGACGCAGACGTCGGACCTGCAGGAGGTCGCCCACGCCATGCGCAACCGCCTCCCCGGTCCGGACGTCACGCCGGAACAGTTGCGCGACCGGTCGTGGTGGCGCGGCCCGGAGTGCTTCGTGCTGGTCGACGACTACGAGCTCGTCGCCATGAGCTCGGCCAACCCACTGGCGCCGTTGGTGGACCTCCTGCCGGCGGCCCGGGACATCGGCCTGCACCTGATCCTCACCCGCCGTGGCGGCGGCGCCGCGCGGGCGATGTACGAGCCGGTCATCCAACGGCTGCGCGAGCTGGCCGGGCCCGGGCTGATCCTGTCCGGCGAACCCGGCGAGGGCGGGCTGCTCGGCAACGTCCGCCCCTCGACCCAGCCGCCCGGCCGGGGCTGGCTGGTCACTCAAGGCGACGGCGCCCGACTCGTCCAGCTCGCGCTGCCACCGGACGCCCCCTGACAGCACGGTCAGGCTGCTCCAACGCCGTCGGTGGCGCGCCGCGGCGGGTGCGCTGGATCAGCACGACGCAGGCCAGCACCACCAGCGCCGCCGCGATCGAGGCCGGGGTGACCGGCTCACCGAGCAGCAGCGCCGACCAGCCGAGCGTGAGCACCGGCTGCGCGAGCTGGAGTTGGCCGACCTGAGCGATGCCGCCCCGGGCCAGGCCCGCGTACCAGGCGAAGAAGCCCAGGAACATGGAGACCCCGGTGAGGTAACCGAACGCCGGCCAGGCGAGCCCGTCGGCGTGCGGGGGATCGGCTACCGCCGCGATGACCGTGACCGGCACGGTGACGGGCAGGGACAGCAGCAACGCCCAACAGATCGTGACGGCGCCGCCGAGCTCGCGGGCGAGCGCGCCGCCCTCGGCGTACCCCAGGCCGCAGAGCGCGACCGCCGCGAGCAGGAACAGGTCGGGCAGTGACAGCGCGCCCCGCACGGCGCCACTCGCGCCGAGGAAGGCGAGCACCGCCAGCAGCCCGCCGGCGCTCCCGACCCAGAACAGCAATGGCGGTCGCTCGCCGGCCCGCAGCACCGCGAACACGGCGGTCATGGCGGGCAGCACGGTGATGACGACCGCGCCGTGCGCGGAAGTCTGGGTGATCAGCGCCAGCGAGGTGAACAGCGGGAATCCGACGACGACGCCGAGGGCGACGATCGACAGCCGCCGCCACTGCCCCCGGGTGGGTCGCCGCGCGCTGGTGAGACGCAGGTAGATCCCGGCCAGCAGCCCCGCGCCGACGGCCCGTCCGAAGGCGACGAACCACGGGTCGAGCTGCTGCACGGCGACTCGGGTGGCCGGCAGCGAGAGGCTGAAGGCGACCACGCCCAGCGCGCCGAGGGTGAGGCCGACCAGCCGATCTCCCGTTACCGTGGTGCTGACAGTAGCGCTACTCTTACCTCTCATGAATGACGGTAACGCAGCGGACCGCGTTATCCAAGATCTCCGCGCCGCCGCAACCGCCGCGGAGCCTGGCACCCGGCTGCCCTCCGTACGCGAGCTGACCGCCCGGCACCACGCCTCGCCGGTCACCGTTGCGGCGGCGATCCGGCAGCTGGTGGCCGAGGGGGTGATCGAGGCACGTCCCGGCAGAGGCACCTTCGTGGCCATCCCACCGCAGCAGCGCCGCACCCCCGACCTGTCCTGGCAGACCGTCGCGCTCGGCTCGCGCCGGTCCGGCGAGGAGGAGATGCAGGCGCTGCTGGCGTTACCGCCCGCCGGAGCGATCCCGCTGTCCGGCGGCTATCTGGACGCGGATCTGCAGCCTGCCGCCGCGCTCGGCGCCGCGCTCGCCCGCGCCGCCCGGCAGCCCGCATCGTGGCAGCGTGGGCCGACCGAGGGACGCGCGGACCTGCGCGCCTGGTTCGCGCGCGAGGCCGGAACCGGGCTGCGCGCCGACGACCTCGTGATCTGTCCCGGCGGGCAGGCCGCGCTGTCGACGGCGCTGCGTGCGCTCACCACGCCCGGCGACACCCTTCTCGTCGAGTCACCGACCTACCTCGGCGCACTGGCCGCCGCCCGGGCCGCCGGGCTGCGGGCGGCGATCCGGCCGAGCAGGCCGTTGAGGAAGCGCGGC
>NZ_JAPDPH010000123.1 GCF_026013475.1 Micromonospora yasonensis
GACAACGGGTGCCGGCCAGCGGCGTCAGCGGGTACGGGAGGTCAGGTGGCGCTGATCGTGCCGGTGAGCAGCAGGCACAGCACCAGGGTGCCGAGCGCCACCCGGTACAGGACGAAGAGGTACAGGGTGTGGTGGGCGACGTAACGCAGCAGCCAGGCGATGGCCGCGTAGCCGATGGCGAAGGCGATCACGGTGGCGACGACCATCTGGGCCACGCTCGGCGCAGCCGTGCCCGGCTCGGAGGGCTCGAACACGTCCGAGATGCTGAAGATGCCGGACAGCACCACGGCTGGGATGGCCAGCAGGAACGAGTAGCGCGCCGCCGTCTCCCGGGTGAGATTGAGCAGCAGGCCGAAGGTGAGCGTGCCGCCGGAGCGGGACACGCCGGGGATCAGCGCCATGGCCTGGGCGAAGCCCATCACGACGCCGTCGCGCATCCGGAAGTTCTCCAGCGTGCGGGTCTGCCGCCCCCAGTACTCGGCGAAGGCCAGCACCAGCGCGAAGAAGATCAGCGTGAAGGAGATCAGGTACAGGTTCCGGCCGGCGGTGCGGATCTGGTCCTTGAACAGCAGCCCGAAGATACCGATCGGGATGGTGCCGACGATGACGTACCAGCCCATGCGGTAGTCGAGGCTGGACCGGACCGAACGGTCGACCAGCCCGACGAACCAGGTCCGGATGATCCGCCAGATGTCCTTGAAGAAGTAGATGAGCACCGCCGCCTCGGTGCCCAGCTGGGTCACCGCGGTGAACGACGCGCCGGCGTCCCGGCCGAAGAAGATGGCCGAGGTGATCCGCAGGTGCCCGGAGGAGGAGACGGGCAGGAATTCCGTGAGCCCCTGGACGATGCCCAGGACGATGGCCTCTACCCAGGTCACTCGCCAACTCCGGACAGCTCGAGCGCCTCGGCGACGGTCCGCAGGGTCTGCACACCGCTCTCCCGGTCGGCGGCGAAGAGGGTCACCGAGAGGGTGGTCACGCCGGCGGCGGCGTACGCCCGCATGCGGTCGGCGATGCGCTCCTTCGGGCCGAGCAGCGAGGTGCGGTCGATGAACTCCATCGGCACCGCGGCGGCGGCGTCGCGCTGCCGCTTGGCCAGGTAGAGATCCTGCACCTCGCGGGCGGCGTCGCCGTAGCCCATCCGGGTGGCGAGCTGGTTGTAGAAGTTCTGCTGCCGGCTGCCCATGCCGCCGACGTAGAGGGCGGCGTACCAGCGGACCAGTTCGGCGCAGCCGGCGATGTCGTCGCCGACCACCACCGGCACCGACGGCACCACGTCGAAGCCGGCCAGCTCCTTGCCGACCCTGGCCCGCCCGGCCCGCACCGAGGCGAGCTGTTCCTCCGCGAACTCCGGAGCGTAGAAGACGGCCAGCCAGCCGTCGGCGATCTCGCCGGCCAGCTCCAGGTTCTTCGGGCCGACCGCGGCCAGGTAGATCGGGATGTGCGTGCGCGGCGGATGGAAGCCGAGCCGCAACGCCTTGCCCGGCCCGTCGGGCAGCGGCAGGGTGTAGTGCTCGCCGTCGTACGCGACCTCCTTGCGGGCGACCGCCAGCTTCACGATGTCGACGTACTCCCGGGTACGGGCGAGGGGCTTGGCGAACCGGACGCCGTGCCAGCCCTCGGAGACCTGCGGGCCGGAGACGCCGAGACCGAGCCGGAACCGGCCGCCGGAGAGGGCGTCGATGGTCGCCGCCGTCATCGCGGTCATCGCCGGGGTACGGGCGGGGATCTGCATCACCGCGGCGCCCACGTCGATCCGCTCGGTCTGGCCAGCCAGCCAGGCCAGCATGCTCGGCGAGTCGGAGCCGTAGGCCTCCGCGGCCCACACCACCGAGTAGCCGAGCCGGTCCGCCTCCTGGGCCAGAGCCAGGTGGTCGGCGGGTGTGCTCCACGCCGTCTGGTATCCGAGGCTGAGCCCGAGTCGCAACTGGTCCTCCCACCATCCGCACCACAGGTCGCATCAGGTTACGCAATGCGGGTGGCAGAGCCGATCACCGGCTCACCCCGAACACCGCGGCACCCCGGCCGGACGGTGGAGCAGGAAGTTGACTCCGGACGAGGATGTCCGTGACGGCAGGTTCGAAATAAGGTTCACCCATGCAACAGCGACCGCTCGGCCGAAGCGGGCTGGCGGTTTCGCGGCTCGCGCTCGGCACCATGACCTGGGGACGGGACACCGACGCCGATGACGCGGCCGCCCAGCTGAAGAGCTACCTCGACGCGGGCGGCAATCTGGTCGACACCGCCGACGTGTACGCCGACGGCGACGCCGAGTCGGTGATCGGTTCGCTGCTGGGCGGCCTGGTCCCCCGCGACGAGCTGCTCATCGCCACCAAGGCGGGGCTGCGGCCGGGCAGTGGCCGCCGCCGGGACAACTCCCGGGGACACCTGCTGCGTACCCTGGAGGCCTCGCTGCGCCGGCTCGGCACCGACCACGTCGACCTCTGGCAGGTGCACGGGTACGACCCGGACACCCCGCTGGAGGAGACGCTCTCCGCCCTGGACCACGCGGCGTCCAGCGGGAAGGCCCGGTACGTCGGGGTGTCGAACTTCTCCGGCTGGCAGACCGCCCGCGCCGCCGCCTGGCAGGCCGCCTGGCCGGGGCGGGCCCCCGTGGTCGCCGCGCAGGTGGAGTACTCGCTGCTGGAGCGGGGCGTCGAGCGGGAGGTGCTGCCGGCCTGCGAGGCGCTGGGCCTGGGCGTGCTGCCCTGGTCGCCGCTGGGCCGCGGGGTGCTCACCGGCAAGTACCGCAACGGCCGCCCGGCCGACTCCCGGGCCGCCTCGCCGCACTTCGAGCGGTTCGTCACCCCGTACCTGGAGCCGCGCTGCTCGAGCATCGTGGAGGCGGTCGCCACCGCCGCCGGCGGGCTGGGCGTGTCACCCATGGAGGTGGCACTGGCGTGGATCCGGGACCGGCCGGGGGTGACCGCGCCGATCCTGGGCGCCCGCACCGTGGGGCAGCTGCTCGGCGCGCTCCAGGTGGAGCGGATGACCCTTCCGGCGGAGATCGTCACCGCCCTGGACGACGTCTCGGCGGTGCCGGTCGGCTATCCGGAACGCGACGGCTGAGCCCACCCGCCGTCCGGCCGGCGATCCGGGCCACCGTCAGGGGGTGGCGGCGCGCTCACGGGCTGGGCAGCATAGGGGCCATGGACTACGAATACGCGCCGCTGCGGTTGCCCGCGAATGTCGACCGGTTGACCGCCGCGGCGCAGCTGGCGATCCAGGCGGAGTTCTCCGGATGGGAATTGGCCCGGGTGCGGCTGTACCGGGACGGGACGCGGCAGGTGATGCTGCGCCGTCGCCGGGTCAACCAGCCGCAGCCGGGCCTGTCGTACTGAGGGGGAGCCGGCCGTCCCCCGCCCCCCCGAGGGCCCGTGCCGCGTTGGCCGGGCCCTGGGGGCGTCACGGCCTAGTGGGCGTGGTCGTGCTCCTCGTCGAGCTCCAGGAACGGGTGCTCGTCGAGCCGGCCGATCAGCCGGTCGTCGGCGGCCGGCTGGAACGGCCCGACCGCGTCGTCGTCGTCGAACGACTCCAGGTCGACCGGGGTGCCGACCTCGCTGACCATGACCACGCCGTCGAGCGGCTCCAGCTCGGGCACGTCCAGCGCGCTGAGCGAGCCGTCGCCGCTCTGCAGCAGCTCCAGCACCGCCTCGCCGACCCCCTCGACCGGGGCCGACTCGTCCTCCTCCGGGGTGCCCTCGCGGCGGGCCGCCTCGGCCGCCCGGATCAGGGCGGACACGCTCGGCACCCGGTAGTCGCGGCGCTGCCGCACCGAGATGACCCGCGGGTGCGGGTCGGTGGCCTCGACGCCCTCGGCGCCGCCGAAGCGCTCGTCGGCCTCGTCCGGGTCGATCGACTCGACGTCCCAGGGGGTCACCTCGCCGAAGGCGTCGAGCAGCTGCTCGTCGTACGCGAAGGAGGCGTTGTTCAACGCGACGTACGCCTGCCAGACGGCGTCGTCGTCGATCCGGCCCTGGGCGGCGCGGACGGCGGCCAGGTGGGCGCGGGCCGCGTCGATCACGCGCTCGAGGGCGGCGTCCAGCTCACCGTGCTGGTCGGTCATGTGAGGCAGTCCCTTCCGATGGGGGAGATTCCGCGCCGACGGGTGACGCGACGGACACGGTTAGCAGTTGCGGAGAAACCGGTCGAGAACCCGCACGCCGAACTGTAGTCCGTCCACCGGGACCCGCTCGTCGATGCCATGGAACAGGCCGGAGAAATTGAGGTCGGCGGGCAGCCGCAGCGGCGCGAAGCCGAAGCAGCGGATGCCGAGCTGCGAGAACGCCTTGGCGTCGGTGCCGCCGGAGAGCATGTACGGCACCGGCCGGGCGCCCGGGTCCTCGGCGCGCAGCGCGGCGGACATCGCCGCGACCAGGTCGCCGTCGAAGGTGGTCTCCAGGGCCGGCTGGCGCTGGACGTACTCGATCTCGATGTCCGGCCCGACCAGCTCGCGCAGCTGCTGCTCCAGCAGCTCGGACTGCCCGGGGAGACTGCGGCAGTCGATGGTCGCGGAGGCCCGCCCCGGGATGACGTTGTCCTTGTAGCCGGCGTTGAGCCGGGTCGGGTTGGCGGTGTTGCGGATGGTCGCGCCGATGATGTTGGCGATGGGGCCGAGCTTGGCGATCGCGGTCTCCGGGTCGTCCGGGTCGATCTCGATGCCGAGGACGTCGGAGATCTCCGCCAGGAACGCGCGCACGGTGGCGGTGACCGTCACCGGGAAGCGGTACCGCCCGATCCGGGCCACCGCCTCGGCGAGCGCGGTTACCGCGTTGTCGTCGTGCACCATCGAGCCGTGGCCGGGGCGGCCCTTGGCGTGCAGGCGCAGCCAGTCGATCCCCTTCTCGGCGGTCTCGATCAGATAGAGCCGGGTGGTTTCGTCGACCGTGTACGAGAAGCCGCCCACCTCGCCGACCGCCTCGGTGCAGCCGTCGAACAGGTGCCGGTGCCGCTCCACCAGGAAACGCGCGCCGTAGTCGCTGCCGGCCTCCTCGTCGGCGGTGAACGCCAGCACGATGTCGCGCGACGGGCGTACCCCGGTGCGCTGCCAGCCCCGGACCACGGCGAGCACCATCGCGTCGAAGTCCTTCATGTCGATCGCGCCGCGGCCCCACAGGTAGCCGTCGCGGATCTCGCCGGAGAACGGGTGCACCGACCACTCGTCGGGGTCGGCGGGGACGACGTCGAGGTGGCCGTGCACCAGCAGCGCGTCCCGGCCCGGGTCGGTGCCGGGGATGCGGGCGACCAGGTTGGCCCGGCCGGGCGCGGACTCGTGGAGCTCCGCGTCGATGCCGACCTCGGCGAGCTGCTCCGCGACGTACTCGGCCGCGCGGCGTTCCCCGGCGCTGGTGTCGTTGTCCCCGGTGTTGGTGGTGTCGATGCGCAGCAGGTCGCGGCAGAGGTTCACGACCTCGTCGGTGGGGTCCGGTCGGGCGGAGGCGGCGTCGCTCGTCATCGCATCTTCATACCAGCCGGCCGGGGCGTCCGGCTCACCCCCGTCCGGGCGCGGTTTCGCGGATCGCGCGGACGGGTACCGCAGACGCCACCAGTCGAGGAGGACGCCATGACCGTTCCCCTGCCCCCGCTGCCGCCCGCCGCCGACGACGCGTACCGGCCGGGCGGGCGGAGCCTGGCCGACATCGTGGACCGGGAGCACCGGGCGCTGCTCGACCTGGCCGAGCAGGTCACCGACGCGCGGCTGACGGCCGAGCGGCGGCGGGAGGTGCTGGACGTGCTCACCGCCACGGTGTCCCGGCACCTCTCCGCCGAGGAGCAGTACCTCTTCCCCGCCGCCCGGGCCGCCGTGCCGGACAGCGCCGAACTGGTGGACCGGGAGATCGAGGCGGACGCCGCGCTGCTGACCGCCCTGAAGGGACTGTCCGAGGCCGACGGGGCGGCGCTCGCCGACGTGGCCGACCGGGTGCGCCGACACGTCGGCCGGGTGGCGGCGCTGGTCGTCCCGCTGCGCGAGGTGGCCACCGACGCCGAGCTGATCCGGCTGGGCAACCGGTGGGAGATCGCCGAGGAGGCGGCGCCGACCCGGCCGCACCCGGGCACTCCGGCCGCCCCGCCGTGGAACAAGATCGTGGAGCCGGCGGTCGGCGTGCTGGACAAGGTGCGCGACGCGGTGACCGGCCGGCGCACCCACCTGTCGGACCTGCGGCGCCCGCGCGGCCACGGAGCCCGACAAATCGACTGATTCCCATACGCCGATGGCGGATCAACCCTTCCGCACGCCGGTTCGTGGTCCTACCGTCACCGTATGAATCTGGAGCTGAGACACCTGCGGGTGGTCTGCGCGATCGCGGAGGCGGGCAGCGTCACCAAGGCCGCCGCCACCCTCGGCCTGGCCCAGCCGGCGTTGACCGCCCAGCTCCAGCGGATCGAACGGACCCTCGGCGGGCCGCTCTTCGAGCGGGACCGCCGGGGCGCCCGGCCCACCCCGCTCGGTGAGCTGGTGCTGGACCGGGCCCGGGTGCTGCTGCCGGCGATGAAGGGGCTGCAGGCCGAGGCGGCCCGGCTGGCCGAGGCGGGCGACCCGCTGCGGCGCTACCGGTTCGGCGGGGTGAACAGCCCGATCCTCGGCCGGTTGGTGCACCGGCTCGCCGCCGAGCAGCCCGAGGTGCAGATCACCACGAACGCCTCCTGGTCGGTTGACGAGCTGGCCCAGTTGGTGGCCGGCGGCCGGCTCGACTTCGCGCTCACCGGGGTGTGCGGCGACGCCACGCCCTCGGCGGAGTTCGGGCTGAGCTGGCGGGAGGTCGCCGTCGACCCGGTCTTCGTGCTGCTGAAGCAGAGCCACCCGATGGCGGCCCGGGACGAGATCCGCCTGGTGGACCTGCGGCGCGAGCAGTGGGTGGCGGCGCCCGGCGACGGCTGCTTCGGCGACTGCTTCGCCGCCGCCTGCGCCCGCGCCGGCTTCACCCCCCGCAAGCTGTACGAGGCGGACGTGCGCGGCTGCCTCGACCTGGTCGACGCCGGCGAGGCGGTGGCGCTGTGCCAGGCCACCTTCCGCCCGGTCGCCGGGCTGGTGACCCGGCGGCTGGCCGGGGCGCCGCTGCGCTGGCGGCTGCTGCTCGGCTGGCACCCGGACGCGCCGGCCGCCCGGGTCGCCGAGACGGTGCTGGAGACGGCGGTCACCGCGTACACCGACGCGCTGGCGAACCACCCGGACTACCTGGCCTGGCTGCTGCGGCACCCGGACTTCGGCGCGCAGCCGACGACCGCCGGCGGGGTGCGAAGCGCCTGAACGCGGGTATCACGCCGACATGACTGATCTGTACCCCGCCGCCGACCAGCGCGAACTGCTCCGCCAGGCGGCCGCCGCGCACACCGCCGCCTCCGCCGACGTCGAGACCTTCCTGCGCCGGCTGCCGGAGGTGCCCGACCCGGCCGACATCACCGAGTACGCCACCCTGCTCAGCCGCGAGGAGCGGGCCCGCGCGGACCGGCAGGCGGCGGCGGACGCCGCCGGCATCCACCTGCCCAGCATGGAATCCGAGTAGGCCGGCACCGAGGGCACCTGGCGACGGCTCCAGGTCGCGCGCGCGTCAGACGCGCCGAGCTGGAGTCGTCGTCGACCCCGGGGGCCGTCGTCGTACGGGTCAGCGTTCGATGAGGACGTCGTGGCCCAGGTCGAGCAGCGAGTGCCGCCACTCGTTGTCGGTGTTGCCCTGGCTCGGCCGTTCGTCGATGAGGGACTCGATGCGGTCGATCGCCTCCTGCATCACCTCGATGTCCTCCCCGGTCAGGTCCACCTTGCGCTTGGTCAGGACCCGCAGGATGTGCCGCCCCGGCTCGGGCAGGCCCATGTCCGGGTCGGGGCCGAACACCCCGCCCTCCCCCGATCCGCGCGTCAGCAGCCACTGGCGCAGCTGCTCGGAGGGGACGTTCACCAGGGCGTGGAAGTCGTCCCAGATCGCGTCGACGTCAGGATCTACGCGCCCTCCGCGTACCATCACGCCTCCTCTCCCGGCGGCGGCCCGGACGGCGTCCGGTCGCCCTCACCCATCTCGCCGTGCTTCTTCAGGCCCTCCGGCGGCACCTTGACCCGGGACGGGTTCGCCGTCGGGGGCGCGACGATCGGTTCGCTGCGTTCGGTGTCCTCCCGGGTCTCCTCGGGTTCGGTCATGTCCGCCCTCCGCTCCGTCGGGGCTGGGACGTCCTCGCTCATCGCGGATGGGACGTCGTCGCGGCGGTGTAGCCGCGGTCCCCGGCGACCACGTCGAAGGCGAGCTGACCGTCCCGCGCGTCCACGACGATCGTCTGGCCCGGGGAGATCTGGTTCTCCAGCAGCATCCGGGAGAGCCGGTTGTCCACCTCGCGCTGGATCACCCGGCGCAGCGGCCGGGCGCCGAACTCGGGCTGGTAGCCGTGCTCGGCGAGCCAGTCGATGCCGGCGGTGGTGAAGTCGACCTGGATGTCCTGGGCGTGCAGCCGGCGGCGGGTCTCCTCCAGCATCAGCTCGGTGATCTGGCGCAGCTGCTCGGCCTCCAGCCGCTGGAAGATGATCACCTCGTCGATCCGGTTGATGAACTCCGGCCGGAAGTTCTCCTGCAGCCGCCGCATCAGCCGCTCCCGCAGCTCGCTGGCCTCCCGCTGGCCGGGCTCGCCGGCGGCGAAGCCGACCGTGCGTTGGGTGCCGGTGATCAGTTCCGAGCCCAGGTTGCTCGTCATGATCAACACGGTGTTCTTGAAGTTCACTGTCCGGCCCTGGCTGTCGGTGAGCCGCCCGTCGTCGAGCACCTGGAGCAGGATGTTGAACACGTCCGGGTGGGCCTTCTCGATCTCGTCCAGCAGCACCACGGCGTACGGGCGGCGGCGGACGGCCTCGGTAAGCTGGCCGGCCTCCTCGTAGCCGACGTACCCGGGCGGGGCGCCGACCAGCCGGCTGACCGTGTGCCGCTCCTGGAACTCGCTCATGTCCACCCGGACCATCCGGTCCGCCTCGCCGAAGAGCGCCTCGGCGAGGGCCCGGGCCAGCTCGGTCTTGCCGACGCCGGTGGGGCCGAGGAAGAGGAAGCTGCCCATCGGCCGGTTCGGGTCGGCCAGCCCGGTACGCGAGCGCCGAACCGCCTCGGCGACCGCGCTGACCGCTTCGTCCTGCCCGACCACCTTCGCGTGCAGGTGCCCCTCCAGGCGCAGCAGCCGGTCGCGTTCCTCCTCGGTGAGCTGGTTGACCGGGATGCCGGTGGCCCGGGAGACCACCTCGGCGATCTCCTTCGGCCCGACCTCCGGCACCTGGCTGGTGCCCTCGTCGCCGCGGGCGCGCCGGACCTGGTCCTCCAGTTCGGCGGTCCGGTCGCGCAACTGGGAGGCCCGCTCGTACTGCTCGTCGGCGACGGCCTGCTCCTTTTCCCGGCGTACCTCGTCGAGCTGCCGCTCCAGCTCGCGCACGTCGGCGGCCGGGGTACGGGTACGCAGCCGCACCCGCGCGCCGGCCTGGTCGATCAGGTCGATCGCCTTGTCCGGCAGGTACCGGTCGGTGATGTATCGGTCGGAGAGTTCGACGGCGGCCACCAGGGCCTCGTCGGTGAACCGGACCTGGTGGTGCGCCTCGTAGCGGTCACGCAGGCCGCGCAGGATGCTGACGGTGTCCTCGACGGTCGGCTCGGGGACCAGCACCGGCTGGAACCGGCGGGCGAGGGCGGCGTCCTTCTCGATGCTGCGCCGGTACTCGTCCAGTGTGGTCGCGCCGATCACCCGCAGCTCCCCGCGGGCGAGGGCCGGCTTGAGCATGTTGGACGCGTCCATGCCGCCCTCGCTGCCGGCGCCGCCCGCGCCGACCAGGGTGTGGATCTCGTCCAGGAAGATGATCAGCTCGTCCCGGTGGGCGCGGATCTCGTCGATCACCTTCTTCAACCGTTCCTCGAAGTCGCCCCGGTAACGGGTGCCGGCGACCAGGCCGGCCAGGTCGAGCTGGATCACCCGCTTGCCGACCAGGGTCTGCGGGACGTCCCCGTCGCAGATCCGCTCGGCGAGCCCCTCCACGATGGCGGTCTTGCCGACACCGGCCTCGCCGATCAGCACCGGGTTGTTCTTGGTCCGCCGGGACAGGATCTCCACGGCCTGCTCGATCTCGTCGGCACGGCCGATCACCGGGTCGATCTGGTCCATCCGGGCCAGTTCGGTGAGGTCCTGGCCGTACTGGTCGAGGGTGGGCGTGCCGCGGTCCGGCCTCGGGCCGGCCATCGGGCCCCGTTCGGCGCTGGCCGCCTGCAACGACTCGGGCTGGACCCGACCGGCGGCGAGCATCCGGCCGGCCGGCGACTCCGGGTTGAGCGGCAGCGCCATCAGGATGTGCTCAGGACCGATGTAGTTGGCTCCCATCGCCCGGGAGAGTTGGTGCGCGTCGAGCAGCGCGCGCTTGGCCGCCGGGGTGAGCGACAGGTTCGGCGGCACCTCGCCACCCGGCGCCCCCTCACCGCGCCCGCCGAGCGCGTTGACCAGCGCGTCCGGGTCGGCGCCGGCCCGCCGTACCAGGTCGCGCAGCGGCTCGCGTTGCAACGCCGCCCAGAGCAGGTGGTCGGTGTCCAGGTCGTTGCTGTGCTTCTGGGCCGCCCGGCGGGCCGCGTCGGCGAGCATCTCCCGCGCGTC
Organism: Micromonospora yasonensis; assembly: GCF_026013475.1. Classification (GTDB taxonomy): domain Bacteria; phylum Actinomycetota; class Actinomycetes; order Mycobacteriales; family Micromonosporaceae; genus Micromonospora; species Micromonospora yasonensis. The sequence continues at coordinate 10,597 of NZ_JAPDPH010000123.1, forward strand.
GGCGGTCATCAGGCGGGTGATGTCGACCCGGTGCGCCGGCCGGCGTCCCCCCTCGCCCCGGCCGAAGTACCGGGCCAGGAACTCGTCCCACGGGTCGTTGCCGAAGTCACCGGGTCCCATCATCGTTGTCCTCCGCAGTCGGTCGGCACGGCCGGGGCGCGGCACGGCGCGGCACGGTCGGCGGTGGCTACCCGACGCTCGGCGTGACAAACGCGGGGCTGGTGGCACGCTGGGGGCCATGGAGACCAGGCCGCTGCTGATCGTCGACGGCGCGAACGTGGTCGGCTCGCGGCCGGACGGCTGGTGGCGCGACCGTGCCGGGGCCGCCGCCCGGCTGCGGGACGCGCTGGTGCCCCTCGGGGCGGCCGGCGTACCCCCGGAACTGCCGCCGCCGGTGGAGGTGGTGCTGGTGCTGGAGGGCGCGGCGCGGGGCGTGCCGGCGGTGCCCGGGGTCGCCGTGGTGGCCGCGCCGGGCTCCGGCGACGACACCATCGTCGACCTGGTCGCGGCGGCGCCCGACCGCCGCCGCGTCGTGGTCACCGCCGACCGGGAGTTACGGTCCCGGGTGGGCGCGCTGGGCGCCGAGGTGTACGGGCCGCGCCGGTTGCCCCGCTGACCCGACCGCCGACGGGACCGGTCGTCTCACCGGCGGGACCGAGGGGAGCGGCCTCGAACGGCCTTCCCGCACGTCAGCGGCACAATCGGACAGCAGGGCAGGAACGGCACGAGGGCGGCTGTTCGCCCACCCGTCGGGATGAGTTGTAATGGAGATCTCCCTTGCCCCCAGGAGGTCCCCCGTGGCGAGCGTCGCCGAGCTGAAGGCAGCCATCGATGTCGCCCTCCAGCAGATAGGTGACGGGCAGACAGCCGTGCAGGCGGCCGGCGAGAAGCTGGCCGAGGCGCAGCAGACCCTGGCCGGCGCGTTGGAGGGCAGCGGGCACGAGACCGTCGAGGCGGCCCAGGCGTCGCTGACCCAGGCGGCCCAGGAGCTGGAGGAGTGCCTCTCCGCCACACTGGTCGCGGTCGAGCAGGCACAGCTCTACGTCGCCACGCTCTGAGGTGCCGGCCGTGTCCATCGTCGAGGACATCGGCGCGCAGGTCCGCGCCGCCGCCGAGGAACTGCCGCTCGCCCCGCTCGCCCTGGCGCTGGAGAAGTTCGGCCAGGCCACCGAGCGGCTGCGCTGGGTACGCCAGGAGTCGGCCAACCCGATGGGGGTGCCGGAGCTGTCGGCCGCGACCGAGCACGCCGAGACCGCCGCCCACACGCTGCGGGTGGCCCAGGAGCAGCTGTCCGCGTACCTGTCGGCGATCGGGCTGGCCGCCGACGGGGCGCCGGCGCCGACCGGCGAGCAGCGCCGGCCGAAGCACGACGCGCCCCGGGGCGAGACGCCGCCGCCGGCCCCGGGCGGCGCGCCGGAGCCGGGCGAGCAGCCGGCCCTGCGGCGCTGGTGGGCGGTGCGGGTGGCGGAGCTGACCGGTGGCCGGGAAGGCACGCCGGGCGAGCCGGACGAACGGGTCGGCGACTCCCGGGAACTGCTGCGCCGGGTGGTCACCGGGGTCCGGTCCGGCGACCGCGACCGGCTGCACCGGGAGCTGCGCGCCGCGCACGCCGACGTCGGACTGGGCCTGGCCGCGATCGCCCCGCCGATGCTCCGCGAACTGGCCGGCGAGCTGCTCGGGCACCCGCCCCGCGCCGACGACCTGGGCCGGCTGCGCTGGGAGCTGGACGGGCGGGTCCGGGACCTGCTGCCGGGCCTGCCACCCCCGGTGCTGGACACCCTGCTGACCCGGGTCTGCCGGATGCCCCCGCCCCGCCGCTCCGGCGACGGGGAGCAGCCGCACGCCGCCGATCCGGCGGTCACCGCCGGGGTGGTCACCGGCGTACTGCTGGACCGGCTCGGCCGGGACCTGCCGAAGGACGCCGACGAGCGGGAGCCCGCCCGTGGCTGATGTCCGCGCGCAACTGGTGACGCGGGTCCGGGGGATGCTCTCCGAGGCCCTCGGCGCGACCCGGAACCGGCTGTCCGACGCGGACGCCGAGCTGGCCGCCGGCCGGGACCGGCTGGCCCGGGTTCGGCGGGCCGCGGCGGCCGTACCGGAACGGGTGGGCGCCGCCCGCGACCGGCGGCTGGCCGAGATCGACGCCCGCCACGCCGCGCGGATCGCGGAGCTGGCCCGCTCGGCCGCCGCGGCGGCCGAGCGGGAGGCGCCGGGCGCGGCGTCCGCCGGGTGGGACCGCTGGCATCCCACCCCGGCCGGGCGGGCCGAGACCCCCGGCGCGGTCCGGATCGGCACGGTACGCATCCCCGGCGCCGAACCGGTGCCGGCGCTGGTGCCGCTGCTGGACGCCGGCCATGTGCGCCTGGCCGGCAGCGACCGCGACGGCATCGCCGCGGTGGTGCCGGCGCTGCTGCTGCGCTCGGTGGGCCGCGCCGACCCGGGCACGATCCGGCTCTTCGGATACGACCCGGAGCACCTCGGCGGCGGGCTGGCCGGGTTCGCCCCGCTCGGCACCGCCGGGCTGCTCACCTTCGTCGGCCCCGGCGGCCTGGGCCGGCTGCTCGATGACCTGGTGGAGCAGATCCGCCGGATCAACGAGACGGTGCTCGCCGGCGAACACGCCTCGCTACGCGCCCTCGCCGCCGCCACCGGCCGCCGGCCCGAGCCGTGGCGGGTGGCGGTGCTGCTCGGCGGCGACGAACTGTCCCGGCACGAGCGCGGCCAGCTCGACCGGGTGGTCCGCACCGGGGCGGCGTGCGGGGTACACCTGGTGGTCCGCGGCATCGAGCTGCCGGACGACCCGACGGTCACCCGGGTGGCGGTGGAGCCGGACGACGTCCGGATCGCCGGGCTGCCGGTGGTGCTCGACGAGCCGCCGCCGGCCACGCTGGTCACCGAGACCTGCCGGGAGGTCGCGTCCCGGGTCAACGCCGGTCCCCCGCCGGCCCCGTTCACCGACCTGCTCCCCCCGCCGGAGGAATACTGGCGGGAGGACTCGGCGCACGGGCTGACCGCGCCGATCGGCGAGGGCCCGCACGGGCGGCCGGTGCTGCTCACCCTCGGCGACTACCCGCCGCACGCGCTGATCGGCGGCCCGTCCGGCACCGGCAAGACCAACCTGATCTTCGCCTGGATCGGCGCGCTCGCCTCCCGCTACTCCCCCGCCGAGCTGGAGTTCTATCTGCTCGACTTCAAGGAGGGGGTGTCCTTCGCCCGGTTCGCCCAGGGGCGGCGGGACCCGAGCTGGCTGCCGCACATGCGGCTGGTCGGCATCAACGTCAACACCGACCGGGAGTTCGGCCTGGCCCTGCTGCGCTTCCTCGCCGAGGAGCTGCGCCGGCGGGCGGACGCCGCGAAGAAACACGAGGTCACCAAGCTGGCCGAGCTGCGCGCGGTGGACCCGACCGGGCACTGGCCGCGGATCGTCGCGGTGGTCGACGAGTTCCAGGCGCTGCTCGCCGGCCGGGACGTGGTGGCCCGGGAGGCCGCCGATCTGCTGGAGGACCTGGCTCGCCGAGGCCGGTCGCAGGGCATCCACCTGGTGCTCGCCTCCCAGGACGTCCGCGGCATCGAGGCGCTCTGGGGACGGCCCGCGCTGGTCGCCCAGTTCACCCTGCGGATCGCGCTGCCCAAGGCGCTGCGCATCCTGGCCGAACGCAACGACGCGGCGCAGTCGCTGCCCCGGCACCACGCCGTGGTCAACGCCGAGTCCGGGCTGGTCGAGGGGAACGAGGTGGCCCGTATCCCGTCGGCCAGCGACTGGGAGACCTGGAGCGAGCTGCAGCACCGGCTGTGGCGGATGCGCCCACAGGACGCGGCCCCGGCCCGGCTCTTCGACGGCGACGCGGTCCCCCGGCTGGCCGACGCCCCGGACTTCCGCGCCCTGACCGCCCCCGAGCAGGGGGTGCCGCGCAACCCGGTGGCGCTGCTCGGGGAGATCATCGACGTGCAGGCCCGCTCGGCGGCGCTGCGGCTGCCCCGGGCCCCCGGCCGCAACCTGGCCGTGCTGGGCACCCGGGTCGACGAGGCGTGCGCGGTGCTCGACGCGGCGGCCCGCTCCCTCGCCCGACAGCACCGTCCCGGCACCGCCCGGTTCTCCATCGCCTGCCTCGACCCGGACGCCGACCCGGCCGCCCGCGCCCTCTACGAGGAACTGGCCGACGACGCCGCCTGGTACGACGAGGAGACGGTGCCCGAGCTGATGGCCGAGGTGGGCGACGCGCTGGGTGCCCCGGGCACCTCGAACAGCCCGCACTACCTGCTGCTGTACGCGGTGGACGCGGCGGCCGCGCAGCTCGCCGGGCAGGCGGGCCGGCGCACCGGGCTGGAGCAGCTGCGCCGGATCCTGCACGACGGGCCGGAACGGCGTACCCACGTGCTGGCCTGGTGGCGCGGGGTGGCCCGAATGCGGGCCGATCTGGGCGGGGCGGGTGCCCGAACCGACCAGATCGGCGCCTGGGTGGCGCTCGACGTGCAGGGTGCGGAACTCGGCTCGTCGCTCTACCCGGGCACCGGCGGCCCGGACTGGTACCCGCGCCCGTGGCGCGGTCTCTACTTCGACCGGGCGGTGCACCGCACCGGACAGGTGATCATCCCCTATGGTCCGTCCCGATGAACGAACCGGTTGCCAGTGAGACGTACGCCGCCCAGATCCGTCGGCTCGCCGAGCTGACCGCCCGGGTGGCCGCCCAACGCGCCGAGGCGCACACCTGGTACGCGCAACAGTGCGCCGCCGCCGACCGGGCCGTGGCCGAGGCCACCGCGCAGGTCCGGCGGGCTGAGGCGGAGGTGGCCGAGGCGCAGGACCTGGTCGAGCGGGTGGACGCCGAGGCCGCCCACCTGTGGGGGCAGTTGCGGGCCCGAGTGGGCGCGGGCGGGCGCCGGCTGGGCGACCCGCCGGGGCCGGCCCCGGACGCCACCGGTGACCCGGTGCCGCTGCTGCACGGCGTCCGGGAGCTGCTGGACCGGACCCGCCAACCCGGTGAGCTGCCCGGCTCGGCCAACCCGCTGCTGGTGGCCTGCGGGATCGGCGGCGCGGTCGTCGCGTACGCCCTCGGGTTGGCCGCGCGGGCGTTGGGGCACGGCTCCGGCGGCGACCTGGCGGTCGGCATGCCGGTGCTGGCGCTGGTCATCACGCTGCTCGGCCCGCTGGTCGGGCTGGCCCCGGCCCGGCTGATCGCCGACCGGCGGCACGCCGTGCTGACCCCGCGCCCGATGATCCTGGTGGCCGGCGCGGGGCTGGTGACGACGCTCCTCCTGCTCGCCCTCGCCCCCCGCTGACGGTTGATCGACGGGGCGGCACGGATCGGCTAGCGTGCGGGCGTGGGATCGACGTTGACCGAGGCGACGGATCCGTGGTGCCTGCGCGCGGGCGAGAGCGCGGAACTGCTGCGCGGCCATCCGTGGCGGCGGTTCGTGGTGCTGGGCGACAGCGTGGCCGAGGGGCTGTGCGAGCCGGTCGACGGGTACCCGGACCTGCAGTGGGCGGACCGGATCGCCGCCGAGCTGCGGGCCGTCCGGCCGGGACTGGCGTACCTGAACCTGGGGCGGCGGGGACTACGGGCGCACGAGGTGCGGGCCAGCCAGCTGGCTTCGGCACTGGCCTTCGGCCCCGACCTGGCCCTGGTGGTCTGCGGCGGCAACGACGCGTTCCGGCCCGGCTACGACCCGGACGCGGTGGACGCGGAGCTGACCGCGATGGTCACCGCCTTACGGGACGCGGGGGCGGACGTCATCACCGTGGGCATGTTCGACGTCTCGTACAGCCCAGCCGTGCCGGCGGTGCTCCGAGCCGGACTGGGTGAGCGGATGCGCCTGCTGTCCTCGCACACGGGCGCGGTCGCGCGGCGGCTCGGCACCCTGCACGTGCACCTCACCGACCACCCGGCGGTCGCCGACCCGTCCCTGTACAGCAGCGACGGCCGGCACGGCAGCGCCCGCAGCGACGCCATCGCCGCCGCGGAAACCCTGCGGGTGCTGGGGGCCCGGCCCGGCGCGGCCGTCGACCGGGGGCGGTGACCGCGGCAGGGCTCCGGTCGTGGCGGGCGGGCTCTACAGTCGGCCGCACCTCCGGACGGAAGGCATCCTCATGAACGACCACGACGGGACCGCCTTCCGGCCGTCCGTGCCGCGTGCCCTCGGCTTCCTGCTGCTGAGCGCCGTCGCGGGCTGGCTGGTCGCCCAACTGCTGCTGGCTCTGCTCTTCTGGAGCCCACCGCCGGACCTGACGTCCCTCGTGGTGTCGGGGGTCGTGTCCGTGCTGGTCTTCGTGGGCGTGTCGTTCCTCGTCCAACGTGGCGGGTGGCCCTCGGTCCGGGTCACCGACACGGCGTTGGAGCTGGCCAACCGGCGCGCCTCCGTCGGCCTTCCCTGGGCGCTGGTCCGGTCGGCGGTGATCCGCTACCCCGGTCCCTTCGCCACCCTCCGGGTCACCCTCCATGCCGGCGTACCGGCACCACCGCCCGGCGCCCTTCAGCCGCGCGTGCGTGCCGGCCACCCCACCTACCAGGTGCACGTCGGCACCATGCTCCCGGCTCCGGCGGTCCTGCGCGCGGCCCTGACCCACCACCTCCCGAGGGAGGCTGCCGTACCCCCCTCGTGATCGAGAGGTTCGAGTGGGAGTCGCCCTGTCATCCGGACGGGAGACGGGCGAGGATGCGGTCCGCCGCGTGGTCAGCGATGGACCGCATGGGGGCGCGATCGGGGAAGTCGCCGTCGAGCAGGCGGAGTGGGCCCTCCACCAGGGACAGGTCCAGGGCCAGCCGGTAGAGGCGCAGGCGGGCCTCGTCCTGACGGTCGACCGCCAGTTGGTGGTAGGTGTCGCCGAAGCGCAGCTCCAGGAAGGCGTGCTCCCACTCCGGGTCGAAGAACATCACGCCCTCGATGTCGATCAGCACCGGCCGGTCGTGGTCGTCGACCAGCACGTGGTCCGGACCCAGCTCACCGTGGATCAGGGCGTACCCGCTGCGGGGCGCCACGGCGGCGTGTGCGGTGTCGAGCAGGGCGGCGATCCGGTCCCGGGCCGCGGTGAGGCGGGGCACCCGGCGGGCGCACTCCGCCAGGTGGCGCAGCGCCCGGTCCCGGACCACGGTCTGCGGCGGCGGTGCGTCCGCGGGCGCGAGGGTGAGCGGACGGCCGTACCGGTCGGCGCGCCGGTCGTGCAGCGCGCGCACCAGCTCGCCGAGCCGGGCGAGGACCGGCGCGGCCCGGCCGGGTTCGCGGGCGTGCAGGGCTTCGAGACTGCCGCCGCGGACGTCCTCCACCACGGCCAGGTCGCCGTCGGGGTCGAGGAGCAGGATCTCGGGTACGCGCACGCCGGTCGCGGTCAGCTCGGCGTGCGCGGCGACGAAGAGGTCGAGTCCGGTGGCGGGGGCGAAGGGGCCGTCGGCGTCCTCGGCGGCGGTCGGCCACCAGTTCTCGGCGTCGTCCCAGCGGTGCAGGACGCAGCTCGTGCCGTCGTCCAGGGTGAGCCGGTAGACCCCCTTCTTGCTGCCGCCGGTCAGACGTGCGACGTCCCGTAGGGTGCGGGTCCCGCCGTACACCTGGCGCAGCAGCGCGCCCAATTCTCCGCTGTCCAGCCGCCCTCGTAGCCCGTTCACCCGGGCATTCTGCCCGGATGCCTCGCTGGGCGTCGATCGCGTTTTCAGGTGCGACTGTCCCTCAGGAGGCGTTGATCAAGGAGTTTGCGTCAGGAAACCCGCCGGCTTCCGGTGACGCAAACTCCTTGATCACCGCGACAAGAGCGGGGGCGGAGGTCAGTCGGTGAGGAGGATGCCGGTCAGGAGGACGCCTCGGGCCAGGTTGAGAACCTCGTCGCAGCCGGGGTAGCCCACCCGGGCCAGGGCACCGGAGGCGGTGCGGCCGAACAGGTACGGGGCGAGGCTGTACGGGACCTCCGCGCTGACCGTCTCGCCGGTCTCGATCTGCACGAAGTCCATCGTGACCCGGTCCGCCTCGTGGTAGCGCTGGAGGATGTTGCCGCCCGCGTCGATCGCGGCGCGTACCCCGTCCTCCCAGGCCACCGGGCTCAACTCCCGGCCGATCAGCACCCCGTGCCCGGCGGAGCCACCGGCCGGCTTGGCCACCAGGTCGGCCTGCTCGGCCAGGGCCCGGTCGAGCTGGTCGGCGGTGAGCGCGACGGTGTGCGGCACGTACCGGCGGACCAGCGCACGGTCGGTGTCGGAGAGCAGGTCCAGGTCGGCCCAGAGCCAGGCGTAGTTCAGCTTGTTGCTGAGCAGCCAGGCGGCGGGGCTGACGAACATCGGCAGGGTGCCCGCGGCCAGCGCCCCGGCGACCGCGTCGAGGCCGGCGCTGGGGGTGACCCGGTTGGGTACGAAGAGCCGGAACAGCGCGTCCACCGCGGCGCCGCCGACCACGAGTCGCCGCTGGTCGTCGAGGGCGGCGCCGGAGACCGGCCCGATGACCAGGTCGATGCCGAAGCGCCTCGCCTGGTCGGCGAGCGGGGAGAGGATCCGGATGAACGTCTCCGGATCGTCCAGCCCCGGGTACTCGGCGTCGAAGTCCATCAGCAGCGCCACCCGCGCGCCGTCGGGCAGGTCGAGGGCGTCCCGGATGGCGACGAACCGCTGGTCCAGCAGGGACGGCGCGGGCCGCACCAGGTCGAGCAGCCCCTGCTCCCGGTAGAGGTCGGCGTACCGGTAGATCACCGTGTCGGCGTCGAAGCCGCCGCCGAGGCTGCTGTCGATGTTGTACTCGACGATGCACGGCACCCCGCCGGAGTAGAGCACGTCCGGCCGGTACGCGGCGAGCAGCCCGTCGTGCAGCACCTCGTCGTCGTCGAGGAGCTTGGTCTCCCCCGCCGGGACGTCGAGCAGCCGGCGCAGCTCCCCCGCCGTCCGGGCGCGGCGCTGGCAGGCCTCGAGGATGAGCTGGGCGATCCGGTCGCAGACCTGGTTCAACTCGCGGAAGGCGTCGGTGGTGAGCACCGGTGGCCGGGCCAGCCGCCACTGCTTGTTGTAGCTGGCCCGGCCGTGGAAGATCTTCTCCCAGGCGGCGGCGCCGGCGGCCACCATCGCGGTACGGGTCGATTCGGGAAGGTCGGTCCACGCCTGGCCGAGCGGTGGCCACGGGTATGCGGGGTCGATCATGATCCGTCCTTCAGGCAGAGTTGGATGGCGGCGGTGAGCTGATCCCGGTCGGGCTGCACGGCCCGGTCCAGCGCGGGCGCGAAGGGCAGCACGGCACCGTCGGGGCGGGTGACCCGCCGGGGTGGCGCGGCCAGCCGGACCCGCTCGACGACGGTGGCGATGATCTCCCCGGCGATGCCGCAGGAGCGGTTGGAGTCGTCCACCACGACGAGGCGGCCGGTACGGGTCACCGACCCGATCAGGCCGTCCCAGTCGAACGGGTGGAGCGTGCGGGGGTCGAAGACCTCCACCGACACCTGGTCGGCCAGTTCGTCGGCGACGGCGAGCGCGTCGTGCACGAGGTGCCCGACGGCGACCACGGTGACGTCCGTCCCCACCCGGCGGACGCACCCGCGCCCAAGCGGCACCGGGGCGAAATCGACGATGTCCGCCCGCACGTCGAGAGCCCCGGCGGGGGCGAAGACCACCACCGGGTCGTCGCAACGGATCGCCGACACCAGCAGCCCGTACGCGTCGGCCGGGGTGGCCGGCACCACGGTGCTCACCCCGACGTGGGCGAACAGGCTGTACGGGTGGTCGGAGTGCTGCCCGGCCCAGCCGGTCCGGGAACCGGAGCCGGGCACCAGGTAGGTGACCGGGACGGCGCACTGACCACCGGTCATCAACGGGAACTTGTGCGCGTGGTTGACGATCTGCTCGAAGACCAGGAAGAGCAGCGACGGGATCTGGAACTCGATCACCGGTCGCGCCCCGGCCAGCGCGGCCCCGGTGGCGAAGCTGGTGAACGCCTGCTCGGACAGCGGGGTGTCGCGCACCCGCTCCGGCCCGAACTTCTTCAGCAGCCCGGAGGTGACGTTGGCGGCAGCCACCCGGATGTCCTCGCCGAGCAGGAAGACCGACTCGTCGCGGGTCATCTCGTCGGCGAGCGCCCGGGTGAGCGCCCTGCGGTAGGAGAGCCGGGGCATCAGCCACCTCCGGTCCGGGCGGTGAGCCCGCTGGCGTACAGGTGGTCGAGGGCGGTGGCCGGGTCCGGGGCGGGGCTGGCCAGGGCGTAGTCGACGGCGGCGGCGAGGACGGCCTCGACCGCGGCGTCCACCTCGGCGCGGACCGCGGCGGGCAGCCGGGCGCCCTGGATGTCGACCGGGTCGCGGGAGCGGCCGGCGGACACCTCCTCGGGCGGGCGGTAGTCGAGGCGTACCACGTGTTCGAAGGTGTGGTGGGCGTCGAACCGGTAGGTACGGGCCTCGATCAGCTCGGGGCCGCCGCCGGCGCGCATCCGGGCGACGGCGGCGGCGGTGGCGGCGCGTACCTCCTCGGGGTCCTGGCCGTCCACGGCGGTGGCCGGCATGCCGAACGCCGCGGCGCGGCCGGCGATGGTGCCGGCGACCGCGCCGGCGACCGGCATGGTGGTGGCGTAGCCGTTGTTCTCGCAGACGAACAGGACCGGCACCCGCCAGAGCGCGGCCAGGTTGAACGCCTCCAGCAGCATCCCCTCGTTGACCGCGCCGTCGCCGAAGAAGGTCGCGCCGACCACCTCGTCGCCGCGCCGCCGGCGCGCCCACACCGCTCCGGTGAGGATCGCGCCGGCGGCCCCGACGATGGCGTTGGCGCCGAGCACCCCGACGCCGA
>NZ_JAPDPH010000124.1 GCF_026013475.1 Micromonospora yasonensis
CCGTCCGAGGTAGAGGTGGTGGGTCCGGTAGCCGGCGAGCCGTAGCCGCGGCTCCAGGTCGCGGGCCGCGCCGGTGGCGAAGAGCGCGGCCGTGCTCACCGCCCAGCTGATCCCGAGCAGCAGCGCGCGGACGGACTGCCCGACGTAGGCGTCCCGCCGGATCAGGTAGAAGGCCAGCGGCATGAGGAGCAGCAGCAGGAGTACGCCCCGGCGGCGCACCAGCTCCCGCAACGTCATCTCGGCCACGGTCAGCAGCGGGTTCACGGACGGCCTCCCGGTACGGCGGGGGTCAGGTCGAGGACCAGGTCGACCCGGTCGAGCTGGTTGAGCAGGTGGGTCACCACGACGATGGCCCGGCCCTCGTCCCGCAGCCGCAGCAACTGGTCCCAGAAGTTGACGTAGGTGCCCCGGTCGAAGCCCTGGTATGGCTCGTCGAGCAGCAGCACGTCGGGCTCGCTCAGGGTGGACAGGGTCAGGTTGAGCTTCTGCCGGGTGCCGCCGGAGAGTCGCCGGGCGGGCACCGGCTCGTCCGGCTCCCAGCCGAGCTGTCGGGCCGCCGCCCGGCCGGCCCGGCGGGCGGTGGCCCGGGCCAGGCCACGGCCGGCTCCGACCAGCACGAAGTGCTCGTCCGGCAGCAGGAAGTCGACGGTGCCGCCCTGCTGGGGGCAGTAGCCCAATCGGCCGGCGACGGTCACCTGCCCGCCGTCGGGGGATTCCAGGCCGGCGCAGACCCGCAGGAAGGTGCTCTTGCCGCAACCGTTGGCCCCGACGACCGCGGCGATCTGCCCGGCCCGTACGGTCAGCCCGGCGTCGCGCAGCACGGTGCGCCGGCCGTACCGCTTGGTGATGCCCTCGGCGTGCAGTCGGACCGGGCCGGGGCGGGGTGCCGGCCGGGTGCCGACGCTGTCGGCGATGACGGCGGCGTACCGGTCCGGCGCGCCGAACACGACCCACGGGTCGCCGCCGCCGTCCCGCAGGTGGGTGGCGGCCTCGGCCACCACGTGCCGGACGTCGTCGGTCGCCACCCGGCGGCGGTGCAGCTCGGCCGCGAACGCGTGCAGCCACTGGTCGGCGTTCACCCGTCGACTCCTCCCGTCACGATCGCGGTCACCGGCGCCACGAACGTCATCCAGTCCTGCCCGCCCCGGCTCAGGGCGGTCCGTCCGCGGTCGGTGATCCGGTAGTACTTGCGGGCCGGTCCGCCGGTCCCCTCGCGCCACTGCGCGGTGATCAGGCCGGCGCGTTGCAGCCGCAGCAGCACCGGGTAGAGGGTGCCGCCCTGGATCGGGCCGATGCCGGCCGCATCGAGCGACTGGGCCAGTTCGTAGCCGTACGACTCGCGGCCGCGCAACAGCCCGAGGACGCAGAGGTCGAGCACGCCGCGCAACCACTGACCCCGCCGCTCGATCTCCACGGCGGAAGAGTAGCGACGCCAGCTAGATGGCACAACTACCTAGCTGGGCGCGGGCCGCCCGCGCACAGACGGGCGGCCCGGGGTCAGGCCGCGGTGACGTCCGAGACGACGACCGTGACGTTGTCCGGCGCGCCGGCCTGGTGGGCGAGCTTCACCAACTGCTCGCCGCACTGCTGCCGGTCGGCGTACGTGGCCAGCGCCGAGGCGATCGCGACGTCCTCCACGTAGTCGGAGAGGCCGTCGCTGCAGAGCAGCAGCCGGTCGCCGGCGAACAGGGTGAGCACGCCGATGGCCGGGGGTGCGTCCGAGCCCTGCACGGCCCGGGTGACCAGGGAGCGCTGCGGGTGGTGGCGGGCCTGGTCGGGGGAGAGCGCGCCCTGGTCGACCAGCGCCTGCACGAAGGTGTCGTCCCGGGTGAGCTGGGTCAGCTCGTGCTCCCGCAGCAGGTAGCAGCGCGAGTCGCCGACCTGGGCGAGGACCAGGGTGTCCCCGGCGAGCAGGCCGGCGGTCAGCGTCGTACCCATGCCCTCGCGGGCCGGGTCCACGGTGATGGCGGCGCGGATCCGCTGGTTCGCGGTGCTCACCACGGCGCGCAGCGCTTCGGCGGCCTCGTCGGGGACGGTCGGCGGGGTCAGCTCGTCCAGGATCCGGATGACGATCTCGCTCGCCACCTCGCCGGCGGGGAGGCCGCCCATGCCGTCGGCCACCGCCACGAGGCGGTCACCGGCGAGGGCGGAGTCCTCGTTGTTGGTCCGGACGAGGCCGACGTCGTTGATGATGGCCGAGCGGAGGATCAGCGTCATGGGGTCAAGCTTGCCAAGAAGAACCCGTTCCCGTCTCTACACACCGGGTATGCCCGAGGAAGATCAGCGTGTCTCCGTGGCGCGTCAGTCCATTGTGGTCAGTCGCGCGGGTAGCGGAGCAGCAGGCTCGCCCGGACCTGCTCGTCGCCGACCGCCGCGTAGCTGTGCGGCACGTCGGAGGTCCAGCGCAGGTACTCGCCGGGGCCGGCGGTCAGCGGGGCGTCCAGCGGCCCGGCGCGCAGCACGCCGGAGAAGACCGTGACGTGCTCGGTGACCCCGGCCTGGTGCGCGGGGGAGAGCTGCGGCGGACCGGGGCTGACCCGCATCCGGTAGAGCTCGTAGGTCGCGTCGGTGTCGGTGAACACCTCCAGCAGGGTGGCGTCCACCGCGGCGCCCCGGACGGTCGGCGTCCCGGCCGGACCGGAGAGCACGGCGGTGAGCGGTACGCCGAGCTGCGCGGTGACCGCGTACAGGGTCTCCAGGGTCGGGTTGCGGGTGCCGTTCTCCAGGCCGGAGAGGGTGGCCTTCCCGACACCGGCCAGCCGGGCCAGCGTGGAGAGGGACAGCCCCCGCTCCTCGCGGAGGGTACGGATCCGCCGGCCGACCTCTTCCGCGCCGTGGTCACCGGCTGGTGGGGCTGCTGCCATGGGGGCTATGGTGCTACACCGAGCCGTTCCGTAAACGGAACAGCGGACGGAGGTGTGGCATGGCCGGACGACTCCAACCCGTGCTGGCCGGTGTGGTCACCGCCCTGGTCGGCTTCGCCAGCTCGTTCACCGTCGTCCTCGCCGGGCTGCGCGCGGTCGGCGCGGACCAGGCGCAGGCGGCCTCCGGCCTGCTCGCGCTCTGCGTCGCCACCGGCTGCTGCGCCGTCTGGCTCGGGCTGCGCCACCGGATGCCCCTCGCCATCGCCTGGTCCACCCCCGGCGCCGCGCTGCTCGTGGCCACCGGCCCGGTGCCCGGCGGCTGGCCGGCGGCCGTCGGCGCGTTCCTGCTCACCGGGGTGCTGATCGCCGCCGCCGGACTGATTCCGGCGCTCGGCCGGGCGGTCGCCGCGATCCCCGGCCCGATCGCCAGCGCCATGCTCGCCGGAGTGCTGCTGCCGCTCTGCACCGCGCCCGTCCGGGCCCTGGTCGAGGTGCCCCGGCTGGCCGGGCCGGTGGTGCTCGCCTGGCTGCTGCTGCACCGCTTCGCGCGTCGCTGGGCGGTGCCCGGCGCGCTGGCCGTGGCGGCCGGGGCCATCGCGCTCACCGCGTCCGCGCCGGTCCGGGCGCACCTCGCGCCGACCGTCGCGCTGACCGCCCCGACCTGGACCGTGCCCGCCGTGGTCGGGCTGGCACTGCCGCTCTTCCTGGTCACCATGGCCGCGCAGAACGTGCCGGGGACCGTCGTGCTCGCTGGCTACGGTTACCGGGCCCCGCTCGGCTCCGCGCTGCGGGTGACCGGGCTCGCCACCGCGCTCGGCGCACCGGCCGGGGGGCATGCGGTGAACCTGGCCGCGATCACCGCCGCGCTGGCCGCCGGCCCGGACGCCCACCCCGACCCGGACCGCCGCTGGATCGCCTCGGTCACCGCCGGGATCGGCATGGCGCTGCTCGGCCTCGGCGCCGGCGTGGCCACCGCCCTGGTGCTGCTCTCCCCGCCGATCCTGGTCGAGGCGGTGGCCGGGCTCGCGCTGCTCGGCGCGCTGGCCGGGGCGGTCTCGGCGGCGGTCGCCGAGCCCGACGCCCGGGAGGCCGCCGTGGTCACCTTCGTGGTCACCGCCTCCGGGGTGAGCCTGCTCGGCGTCGGCGGGGCGTTCTGGGGGCTGGTCGCCGGCTGGCTGATACTCCTGCTCTTCCGCCGCCGCCAAGCCGTTCCCGCGGCCCCGTCCCGGCCCGACGGGGCCGAGCGTGAGCTGGCGGAATCCCGCCAGTGACCGAGTCGATCGCCCTGGTCAGACGGTCGTCACTCCTCCTCGGGCAGCTGCGCGGCGGGGACGTCGAGGCGTACCCCCGCGTCGGTGACGGCGGCGATCCGGTCGGCCAGCACGTAGACCGCGCCGGTGCGGGCCCGCTCGGTGGCGACCTTCAGGTAGCCGCTGTGCCGCAGCCGGGCGGCCAGGTCGGCGGGAACGTCCGGCTCCTCGACCGCCGTCGACTCGATCAGCTCGTCCAGGCTGCTGCCCGGGTCGACCCCGTCCGGCGCCTGCACGGTCACGGCCGTCGGGTCGCCGCGCTGGACGAGATCCACGGTGCCGACCTCGGCACCGGTGGAGTCGACCACCCGCATGCCGGTGGTGACCCGGGAGATGGTCCCCTGCTGCTGCGTACCGCGCTGGCTCATGCAGGCGCGGTTCCCGGGCCGCCGCCGCGCTAAACGGGCGGGGCCCAGCCGCCCGGCGGCCGGGGGGAGAGCTCGCGCCAGGTGTCCGGCCCGTCCAGCAGCGCCCGGACCGTCTCCTCGGCCTCGTCCGCGCTGCCGTACTCGTAGAACCGGGAAACCCCCTCGGCGCCGCCGGCGCGCTGCTCGACGTGCCAGCGGTCGCCGTCCACCCGGAGGAAGACGTCCCGCCGGGCCAGCCGCCCCCATTTCCCGTTCCACCAGTGCCTGCGCTGCTCCATGGCCGGACTCTATCGAACATGTGTTCGACGCGAGACGGCCCCCACGGGAATCCCGTGGAGGCCGTCGTGCCGGGTCGCTCAGCGGGCGGCGGGCGGCTCCGGCCGGCGGCCGAGCACGTCGTCCAGCGCACCCCGTTGGGCCGGCGTGGCCTGGTGGCCGGCGAGCAGCGCGTCCCGGATCTCGGTGAGCAGCTTGATCTCCTCGCTGGGGGCCTTCGGCGGCGGCTCCTCGCCGCGCCGGCGGCGCTCGGCGAGCTTGTTCATCGGGAAGACGACCAGGAAATAGAGCACCGCCGCGGTGAGCAGGAAGGTCACCAGCGCGTTGAGGAACTGGCCCCACTCGATGTAGTTCTTCTCGCCCAGCTTGATGTGCGCGCCCGGTCCGGCCGGGGAGGCGCCCACCATCTTGATCAACGGCTGAAGGAACGAGTTCGTGAAGGCCGTGACCACGCCGGTGAACGCGGCACCGATGACGACACCGACCGCCAGGTCGACGACGTTTCCGCGCATGATGAAGTCTTTGAAGCCCTTGAGCATCCGCACTCCCGTGCTGTCCGGTATCTCCGTCCGGGACAACCTATGCCCCGGATGGGGCCTCCAGAAAAGCACCGGCCTCGATCGCCGCCCACGCCGGGTCGCCGGCCCGGATCGCCTCGACCAGCCGGCCGTGGTCGACGTACCGCTCGGGTTCCAGCGCGTCGCCCATCGCCTGGGCGACGGTGCTGCGCAGCGCGGCGCCGACCGACGCGTACAGCTCGGCGAGCATGGCGTTGTGCGCGGCGGCCACCACCGCGGTGTGCAGCGCGGCGTCCGCCTCGACGAAGTCGTCCACCCGGCCGGAGCGCCAGGCGGCCTCCCGGGCGGCGAGCGCGCCGTCGAGCGCCGCCAGGTCCGCAGGGGTACGCCGCAGCGCGGCGAGCCTGGCCGCCTCCACCTCGAACGCGCGCCGCACCTCGATCACCTCGGCCATCCGGTCGTCGGTGAGCCGGCGGGCCACCACCGGGGCCAGCTCGTCGGTGGAGACCACGTACGTCCCGGAGCCCTGCCGGCACTCCAGCACCCCGGCGTGCACCAGGGCGCGGACCGCCTCGCGGACCGTGTTCCGCCCCACGCCGAGCGCGGCGACGAGCTGCGGCTCGGTGGGGATCCGGCCGCCCACCGGCCACTCGCCGCCGAGGATCCGGGCCCGGAGCTGCTCGATGGTCTGGCGCACCCGGTGACCGCGCGGCGGCACGATGACGGAATCGACGGGGGGTGTCACCGGTTACAACTCCTGCCGAAATTCATCCCATGATTGTAGGTTCGAGGTCATGACACCGCCACCCACGGCCACCGAGGCCCCCATCGCCGCGCCGACCACCGACGTGACGCCCGGCCCGGCACTGGCCGCCGCACCCGCGCGTACGGTCAGCCCGGTGCGGGGCGGCGCCCTGGTGCTGGTCGGCATGCTGCTGGTCGCGCTCAACCTGCGCGCCGCGGTGACCAGCCTCGGCGCACTGCTCGACGAGGTACGTGGCGGTCTGGGGCTCTCCGGCACGATGGCCGGCTTCGTCACCACCCTGCCCACCATCGCCTTCGCCGGACTCGGCGCGCTCACCCCGTGGCTGGTCCGCCGCTGGCCGGCCGCCCGGGTGCTGGTGCTGGCCATGCTCGCCCTCACCGTCGGCCAGGTGCTCCGGGTGGTCACCGACTCGGCGGCGGTCTTCGTGCTCACCAGCGCGCTCGCCCTGGCCGGCATCGCGGTGGCCAACATCCTGCTGCCGATGCTGGTCAAGCAGTACTTCTCGCACCGCACCGGGTTGGTCACCGGGGCGTACACGATGACGCTGACCGCGGGCACGACGGTGGCCGCCGCCTCGGCGGTGCCGGTGGCGCACGCCTTCGGCTCCTGGCGGGCCGGCCTCGGCGTCTGGGCCGGGCTCGCCGCGGTGGCCGTACTCCCGTGGGTGCCGCTGGCGCTGCGGGCCGGCAGGGCCCGGCGGGCGGCGATCCTGGCGGCTGCTGCCCCGGCCCGGGTACGCCCCGGCCGGACCCGGCTCGGCTGGGCCATGGCGATCTACTTCGGGGCACAGTCGCTCAGCGGGTACGCGATCATGGGCTGGCTCGCCCAGCTCTTCCGGGACGCCGGCTACTCCGCCGAGACCGCCGGTCTGCTGCTCGCCGGGGTGACCGCGCTCGGCGTGCCGGTGGCGCTGGTCATGCCGACCCTGGCCGGCCGGTTGCGCACGCTGCGGCCGCTGGTGCTCGCGCTGACCGTCTTCTCCGCGGCCTCGTACCTCGGCCTGGCGGTCGCGCCGCACGGCCCGGCGCCGCTCTGGGTGCTGCTGCTGGCCCTCGGCCAGGGCGCGTTCCCGCTGATCCTGACCACGATCGGGCTCCGCGCCCGAACCTCCGAGGGCACGGTCGCGCTCTCCGCCTTCGCGCAGAGCACCGGGTACGTCATCGCCGCCCTCGGCCCGCTGCTGGTCGGCATCCTCTACGAGGTGACCGGAGGCTGGACCGCGCCGATCGGCTTCCTGCTGGTGGCCCTCGCCGTGCAGACCACGGCGGGCATGGTGATCGCCCGTCCCCGCTACATCGAGGACGAGTGCTGAGCGGAAACGATCAGGAGGAGGCCGGGGTGGGGTCGCCCGCGACGGCCTGCTCCACGGTCGGGTAGGTGTGCAGTACCTCGACCAGACCGCTGACCTCGAGGATGCGCAGCACGCCGCGCTGCGGGGCGGCCAGCCGGACCACGCCGCCGGCCTCGTCGCAGCTGTTCTTGGCCCGGACGAACACCGACAGCCCGGTGGAGTCGCAGAACGACACGTCCGCCAGATCGAAGACGAGCCGGTTGCGGCCCTTGTCCAGCAGATCAGTGATCTGGTCCTGCAGTTGCGGTGCCGTCGCCATGTCCAGCTCGCCCGCGACCGACACGACAACCACGTCGCCGCGCTGTTCCGTGTGCACCGTCAGGGACATTCGCCGACCTCCTGTGTTCGGTGGAACGGTATCCCACGAAGCGGGTAGTACGCAGAACGGGAGCCGACACGGGTGGCCACGATCATTTCTTTGCCACGTGGCAAGTAAGGCGATGACCTCCGGTGATAGAGTCCGCCCCGGTCCCGGGTTAAGGGAGGTCACCATGGCGTTGAGCGCCGAATCGAGCGGTCGGCTCGCCCGGCTGCTGGCCGCGCACGCCGACCGGCTGACCGGGCGCTGGACGGAGATCGTCGCGGCTTCCCTGCGCGGGCGGCTCAGCACGGCGGAGCTGACCCGCCAGGTGGGCGAGCTGCACCGTAGCATGATCGACGCGTTGGGGAGCGGGCTGACCGACCTGGCCGACGAGCACGGCGGCGAACTGCGGGCGGTGCTGGCCGAGCTGTCCCGGAACCGGGCCCGGCAGGGCTTCAGCGCCACCGAGACCGCGATCAGCGTCTTCGCCCTCAAGGACGCGCTGCTCGAACTGATGGAGGAGAACCGGGAAACGGAGACCCTCCGCGACTTCCTGGCCTTCTCCTCGCTGCTCGACCAGATGGGTCTCTTCACCTTCGAGAGCTTCGTCCCTCGACTCGGCCCGGGCCCAGGTGGTGATGGAGCGGCTGCTCCAGACCTTGGTCGACACCGGCTCCCCGTACGCGATCATCGACATCACCGGCGTGCCGGCGGTGGACACCCAGGTCGCGCAGCACATCCTCAAGACCGTGGTGGCCGTCCGGCTGATGGGTGCCGACTGCATCATCTCCGGCATCCGGCCGCAGATCGCCCAGACCATCGTCGCCCTCGGCATCGAGTTCGGCGACATCGCCACCAAGGCGAGCCTCGCCGACGCGCTGCGCCACGTGCTGCGGCTGACCGGCGTCGAGACCACCTCCCGCCGCCCACGTCGGGAGGCCTGATGGACCGGGTGCCGATCCTCAAGATCGGTGACATCCTGCTGGTCTCCATCCAGGTCGACATGTCCGACCAGACGGCGGTCCAGCTCCAGGAGAATCTGGCCGAGCGGATCGTCGCCACCGGCAGCCACGGCGTGATCATCGACATCACGGCGCTGGACATCGTCGATTCCTTCGTCGGCCGGATGCTCTCCACCATCGCGTCCATCTCCAAGGTGCTGGACGCCGAGACGGTGGTGGTCGGGATGCGGCCCGCCGTGGCCATCACCCTGGTCGAGCTGGGCCTGTCCCTCAACGGCATCCGTACCGCGCTGAACGTGGAACGCGGCATGGAGTTGATCGCGGCGGCCCGGGCCGACGAGTGGTACGAGGTCGACGGCGACGAGGACGCCGAGACGACGGCCAGGTCATGACCGCTGGTGTCGACCTGGGTGTGACGGCGGTCCAGGCGATCCGTAGCGACGAGGACGTGGTCCGGGTGCGGCAGCTGGTGCGTACCACCGCGGTCGCGGCCAAGCTCTCCCTGGTCGACCAGACCAAGCTGGTCACCGCCGCCAGCGAGCTGGCCCGCAACACGCTGATCTACGGCGGCGGGGGCACCGCCGAGGTGGCCGCGGTCGACGACGGCCGCCGGCGCGGGATCCGCATCGTCTTCGCCGACGAGGGCCCGGGCATCCCCGACCTCGACCTGGCCCTCACCGACGGCTACACCACCGGCGGCGGCCTCGGCCTCGGGCTGAGCGGCGCCCGCCGGCTGGTCGACGACTTCGACATCCGGACCGCCGTGGGCGAGGGCACCCGGGTCACCGTCACCAAGTGGTCCCGATGAGCGCGGACGTGGTCGCCGACCACGGTCTGTGGTTCCGCATGGAGAGCGGGGGCGGGGCCAGCGGCGTACGCCGGGCGGCCGAGCGCCTCGGCCAGCAGCTCGAACTCGGCGCCCAGCGGGTCGCCGACCTGGCCATCGTCACCGCCGAGCTGACCAGCAACCTGGTCAAGCACGCCCACGAGGGGTCGCTGCTGCTCCGGCCGGTACGCCGCGCCGGGCGGGCCGGGGTGGAGCTGGTGGCGATCGACGCCGGCCCCGGGATGGCCGACCTCGCGCTGTCCTCAGTGGACGGGCACTCCACCACGGGCACCCTGGGCATCGGCCTCGGTGCGATCGTCCGGCAGGCGAGCTGGTTCGACGGGTACTCGCTGCCGGGGCGGGGCACGGTGCTGGCCGTCCAGGTCTGGGACGGGCCGCCGGCCGAGCCGGACTGGGCCGGCGGGCTGACCCGGCCGATCACCGGCGAGCAGGTCAGCGGCGACGCGTACGCGGTCCGGGTGGCCGACGGCCGGCACCAGGTGCTGGTCTGCGACGGCCTCGGCCACGGGCCGTTGGCGGCGGCCGCCGGCGGAGCCGCGGTCGCGGCGTTCCGGACCGCCCCGGCCGGGCCGCCAGGGAGTGTGGTGCAGCACCTGCACCACAACATCTCGCACACCCGGGGCGCCGCGGTGGCCGTGGCCGAACTGGATTCCGCCGCCGGCTTGCTCCGGTACGCGGGGCTCGGCAACATCGCAGCCATGATCGTCGGGTCGGGCGAGCGGCGACGGGGCCTGGTCTCGCTGCCCGGGATCGCCGGCCACCAGCATCCCGTGGTACGCGAATACGACTACCCGTTCCCGCCCGGCGCGACGCTGGTCATGCACAGCGACGGCGTGGTCGACCGCTGGAGCCTCGACGACTATCCCGGCCTCGCCGAGCGCACCCCCCTGGTGGCCGCGGCGACCCTGCTCCGGGACGCCGGGGTCCGGCGCGACGACGCCTGCGTCCTGGTCGCCAGGACGGGGTCATGACCGGGCCGTACCCGCCGGAGCCGCTGCTCCAGCTCGCGCTGCGAGTGGAGCAGGACATCTTCCTGGTCCGGCAGCGCGGGCGGGAGGTCGCCGCCGCCGTCGGGCTGGAGCACCAGGACCAGGTACGCGTCGCGACGGCGCTCAGCGAGGTGGCCCGGGACCTGCTGCAATCCGTCGGCGGTGCCGACGTCACCTTCGTGCTCGACGTCGATCCGCGGTCCGATCGGCCCGTGCTCCGGGTGGACCTGACCCCGGCACGGCCGCTGCCCGGCGGCCGGTACGAGCCGCAGTCCGGTGCCGTGGCGCGCCTGGTTGACATGCTGGGCGTCGTGCCGGACGGGGACGATACGGTCGTGAGGATGTCCCGACGTGTCCCGCCGAACGCGCAGGCGCTGACCCCGGAGCGCCTCGCCGAGCTTCGTGCCGAGCTGGCCAGCAGCGCCCCGGGCACCGTCCTGGACGAGCTGGCCGCGCAGAACGCCCAGCTCATCTCCGCCCTCGACGAGGTACGCAGCCAGCGCGACGAGCTGGAGGTGCTCAACTCCGAACTCCAGGAGACCAACCGGGGCGTGATGGCCCTCTACAACCAGCTCACCGAGGAGCTGGAGGAGACCAACCGGGGCGTGGTGGCGCTCTACGCCGAGCTGGACGAGAAGTCGGCGCAGCTGCGGGCGGCCAGCGAGTCGAAGAGCCGGTTCCTGGCCAACGTCAGCCACGAGCTGCGCGCCCCGGTCACCGCGATCATCGGGCTGGGCCGGCTGCTTGCCGACTCGGCCTCCGATCCGCTCACCGCCGAGCAGGCCCGGCAGGTGGGGCTGATCCGGTCCTCCGCGTCCGACCTGCTCGGCCTGGTCAACGAGCTGCTCGACCTGGCCAAGGCGGAGTCGGGCCGGATCGAGGTGAACTGGACCGAGGTCGACCTGCGCGGGCTCTTCGGGCAGCTGCGGGGCACCCTGCGCGCGCTGGCCGTGCGGCCCGGCGTGGAGCTGGTGGTGGAGGAGCCACCGGCCCCGGCGACGGTCCGCTCCGACGAGGTCCTGCTCGCCCAGGTGCTGCGCAACCTGCTGCACAACGGCCTGAAGTTCACCGAGCGGGGCGAGGTCCGGCTGCGGGCGGAACGCCGGGACGGCGTCTGGTCGCTGTCGGTCTCCGACACCGGCGTCGGCATCCCGTCCGAGCTGCACGAACGGATCTTCGAGGAGTTCTATCAGGTGCCCGGGGTCACCCGGGTCGGGGGCACCGGCCTCGGCCTGCCGTACGCGCGGCGGCTGGTGGCGCTGCTCGGCGGGACGTTGGAGCTGTCCAGCGAACCGGGCCGGGGCAGCACCTTCACCGTCCGTCTCCCCCTCGGCGGAGACTGACCGTGGAGGGCGGCGCGACGACCGTGCTTGTGGTCGACGACAGTCGTACCAAGCGGTACCTGCTGGTGAGCTGGCTGAGTCGGGCGGGCTTCACGACCGTCGAGGCGGAGAACGGCGCGGAGGCGCTGGCCCTGGTGAAGGCCGACCACGTCGACCTGGTGGTGCTCGACGTCCGACTGCCGGACATGAGCGGCTTCGAGGTCTGCGAGCGGATCAAGGTTGAGCACCCCGCGGTCCCGGTCATCCACGTCTCGGCGCACGCGGTCGACGTGGGGGACCGGGCGCAGGGGCTGGCCCGGGGCGCGGACGCGTACCTGGCCGAGCCGATCGAACCGGAGGAGCTGGTCGCCACCGCGCAGGCGGTGCTCCGCTACTACCAGGCCCGGCGGCGGGCGGAGCTGCTCGCCGAGCGGCTGACCGTGCTGGCCGACGCCACGGTGCAGATGCACGCCGCGTCGAACTTCGTCCGGCTGCTGGAGGCGGCGGCGGCCGGCGCCGCGCGGATCTTCCGGAGCCCGGCGGCGGTGGTGGCGGAGACCTTCGAGGGGGACTGCCTGGCCGGGGTCGCCACCGGACCGGACGCGCCGCCGGCGGTGGTGCCGTGGGCGGTGGACGACACCGGGGTGCCGATCGGCTCCACGGTGCGGGTTGACGAACCGGGCAACTGGGGCCTGGTCGGATGGCCGGCCGGTGACACGGTCACCGTGGCCGCCGCCCGGTTGCGCGAGGACCGCGCTGCGCTCTACGTGGTGGTGCCGACCGCCACCCAGACCGTCCGTACGCCGGTGCTGGTGCAGCTCGCCCAGGCGATCGCCTCGGCGGTGGAGGCGCAGCGCTCCTTCGACGAGGAGCACCGGATCGCGATCACCCTCCAGCGCAGCCTGCTGCCCCGCTGGCTGCCCAGGGTCACCGGCCTCGACCTGGCCGTCCGGTACGAGCCGGCGAGCGCCCGGACCGAGGTCGGCGGCGACTTCTACGAGCTGGTGATGCTCGACGGCCATCTGCTCGTCGCGGTCGGCGACGTCGCCGGCCATTCACTGCACGCCGCGACCGTGATGGCCGAGCTACGGCACGCCGTGCGGGCGTACGCGGTGGAAGGGCACCAGCCCGGGGCGATCCTGGACCGGGTCAACGAGCTGATGCGCACCCTGCTCCCCAACGAGCAGGCCACCGTGTGCCTGCTGTTGCTGCACCCCGGCAGCGGACTGGTCCGGCTGGCCAGCGCGGGGCACCTGCCGGCCCTGGTCAGCCGCGACGGGCGGGTGGAGTTCGTGCAGCACTCGGCCCCGCTGCTCGGGGTGCGTGCCCCCCGCCCGCCGGACCTGGAGTTCGTGCTGCCGGCCGGCGCCACCCTGGTCCTCTACACCGACGGGCTGATCGAGCGCCGGGACACCACCATCGACGACGGGCTGGCCGCGTTGAGCCGGGTCGCCGCCCGGGTGGACGACGACCTGGACCTGTTCTGCCAGCGACTGCTGGTCGAGCTGGCACCGCCCGAGATCCACGACGACGTCGCGGTGGTCGCCGTCCGCCGCCGCTGAGCAAGGCGGCAGCGGCACGGTGCAGGTACGTCTGTTCCCCGATGCCGGCCAGGAGGCGGCGTTGCGGGACACGCTGCACCTGTGCAACGAGGCCGCGAACGTGGTCTCGGTCGAGGCGTATCGGGCGCGGGTGTTCGGCAAGCAGGCGTTGCAGCGGCTGACCTACGGTTGGTTGAAGGCGATGGGGTTGTCGGCGCAGCCGGCGATCCATGTCGCCCGTAAGGTCGCTGGCGCGTACGCCACCCTGAAGGCCACCATCCGCGCCGGCAGCCTCGGCGAGCCCGGGTCGAAACGCCGCCGCAAGGCCGAGACGAAGCCGATCAGGTTCCGGCGCGACGCCGCGCAACCGTTCGACGACCGGTGCCTGTCCTGGCAGCTCGCCGACCGCACGGTGTCGATCTGGACCGTCGCAGGTCGGTTGAACCGAGTACGGTTCGGGTGCTCGGAACAGCAGTACGCGACCCTGGCGGCGCACCGGCGGGGTGAGTCGGACCTGGTGCACCGCGACGGCAAGTGGTTCCTGTACGCCACCTGCGACATCCCGGACGTCGAGGTGAAACAGCCTGACGGGTTCCTCGGCGTTGACCTGGGCATCGCGAACATCGCCACCACCAACGACGGCACCCGGCACTCCGGCAAGGGTTTGAACCGGGTCCGGCATCGTAGCCAGCGGTTGCGGGCCAAACTTCAGCGCATCGGCACCAAATCGGCCAAGCGGCTGTTGAAGGCCCGCCGGCGTAAGGAAGCCCGCTTCGCGGCCGACACCAACCATTGCATCGCTAAGCAGATCGTGACCGAGGCCGAACGCACCGGCCGTGGTATCGCCCTGGAGAACCTCAGGGGCATCCGCGACCGGGTACGGCTCCGACGGCCCCAGCGGGTCACGCTGCACTCGTGGGCGTTCCACCAACTCGGCCGGTTCGTCGCCTACAAAGCGACCCGGTCCGGGGTGGCGCTCGTTCACGTGGATCCGGCGTACACCTCGCAGGGCTGCTCCGCCTGCGGGCACATCGCTAAGGCCAACCGCCCCAACCAGTCCACCTTCCGATGCACGTCGTGCGGCTTCGCTGAGCACGCCGACGTCAACGCAGCCCGCAACATCGCCACCCGCGGCGTTGCGGACTGGGCAGCCGTCAGCCTGCCGAACGCGGCGTGACCGATGCAGCCAGCATCGAGCACGATCTGCAAGCTCGACCCCTCCAGGGCCGAGAAGCTGACGACCACCCTCATACGCTGGCCCTATGACCACGAAGACTAGTGAGCTGCTGGCCGTCGCCGCGCCGAGGACGGTGGCGGTGGTCGGCGCGATCTCCGACGACCAACTCGACCTACCCACGCCGTGTCCCGACTACTCGGTGCGCGACCTGCTCAACCACGTCTACGCGGTGGTGGTCAACTTCCAGGCGCTGGCCCGCCGGCAGGAGGTGGACTGGTCGGGCAAGACGGACCACCTCACCGAGGGCTGGCGGGACCGCTTCGCCGCAGAGACCGCGCGCCTGATCGAGGCCTGGTCCGACCCGGCGGCGCTGGAGGGCGTCTCACCGGGGATGGGGCTGCCGCAGGAGACGGTCGGCGAGATGGCCCTGATCGACCTCACCGTGCACGGCTGGGACCTGGCCCGGGCCACCGGCCAGCGGCTGGAGGTGGACCCGGCGGTGCTCGACGCGGGGCACGGCTTCATGGACAAGATGGGCGAGACCGGCCAGCAGATGGGCGCCTTCGGCACGCCCGTCCCCACCACGCCGGACGCCACCCCGCTGGACCACCTGCTCGGCCGGACCGGCCGCGATCCCGGCTGGACTCCCTGAACCCTGCCGGCCCGCGCGGCGCTGCGCCGCGCGGGCCACTCTTGACACCACTATTCGCTAAGTGAATAGTGGACCGGGTGTCCACTTCGCACGTGCTGCTGGGGCTGCTCGCGGCCGGCCCCCGGCACGGGTACGAGCTGAAGCGTGCCCACGACGAGCGGCTGCCGCGGGCCCGGCCGCTCGCCTTCGGGCAGGTCTATGCCACCCTCGCCCGGCTGCAGCGGGACGGCCTGGTGGTCCCGGCCGGCCAGGAGCGCGAGGGCGGCCCCGACCGCACGACGTACGCGCTCACCGAGGAGGGGCGGACCGCGCTGGACCGGTGGCTCGCCGCCGTCGAGCCGCCCATGCCGTACGTGGCGAGCACCCTCTTCGCCAAGGTCGTGGTCGCGTTGCTGGTCGCCGACCCCGAGCGGACCCGTGGCTACCTGATCGCCCAGCGCCGGGCGCACACCGCACGGCTGCGTGAGCTGACCGCGGTGAAGACCGCCCCGTCGGCCGGCCTGAACGACGTGATCGCCGCCGACTTCGCCATCGCCCATCTCGACGCCGACCTCCGGTGGCTGCACACCACCCTGGACCGG
The DNA here is from genome assembly GCF_026013475.1 of Micromonospora yasonensis. Classification (GTDB taxonomy): domain Bacteria; phylum Actinomycetota; class Actinomycetes; order Mycobacteriales; family Micromonosporaceae; genus Micromonospora; species Micromonospora yasonensis. The sequence continues at coordinate 15,826 of NZ_JAPDPH010000124.1, forward strand.
GTCGCCGACTGGCACCGGGAGGTGCATCCGTGACGTATCTGGAGGCGCGCGGCGTGGTCCGGGCGTACGGCCCGACCCCCGCCCTGCGCGGCGTGACGCTCGACGTGGCGGAGGGGGAGATCCTCGCCGTCACCGGGCCCAGCGGCTGCGGCAAGTCCACGCTGCTGCACTGCCTGGCCGGCATCCTGCGGCCCGACGCCGGGCAGGTCACCTGGCGGGGCGAGCGGATCGACGAGTGGTCGGAGGCGGCCCGGTCCCGCCTGCGGCGTACCGAGTTCGGGGTGCTCTTCCAGTTCGGTCAGCTGGTCGCCGAGCTGACCGCGGCGGAGAACGTCGCCCTTCCGCTGCTTCTCGCCGGCACGGGGCGGCGAGCGGCGCGGGCGGCGGCGCTCGCCTGGCTGGAACGGCTGGGCGTGGCCGAGGTGGCCGACGTCCTGCCGGGCGAGATGTCCGGCGGGCAGCAGCAGCGCTGTGCCACCGCCCGGGCCCTGGTCACCGAGCCCCGGGTGCTCTTCGCCGACGAGCCCACCGGCGCGCTGGACACCGTCACCGGTGAGCAGGTGCTCACCCAACTGGTCCGGCTCGCCCGGGAGCAGCGCACCACCGTCGTGCTGGTCACCCACGAGCCGCGGGTCGCCGGGTACGCCGACCGCGAGGTGACCATGCGGGACGGGCTGGTCGACCACTCGGGCCTCGGCCTCGACGCACCGGTGTCCGGCGGTCACTGGTGAGGCCGGGCACGCTGCTCCGGCTGGCCCTGGCCGGCACGCGGACGGACGGCGCCCGGGTTGCGCTGACCGCGCTGAGCGCCGCCCTCGCCACCCTCGCCGGGCTGGCCGCGTTGACCGTGCTGGCGGTCGTCAAACCACCGGGCGACGCGCGTACCGAGTCCGTGCAGTACACCAGCGCCCTGCTGCGCGAACCGGGCCTGCGACCCGGCGTCGCGTTCGCGCTGCTGATGCTCATGGTCCCGGTCCTCGGGCTGGCCGGGCAGTGCGCCCGGCTGGGCGCCCCGGCCCGGGACCGTCGACTGGCCGCGCTGCGGCTGGCCGGGGCGACACCGGGCCAGGTCACCTGGATCGCCGCCGCGGAGAGCGGGCTGGCCAGCCTGCTCGGCACCGGCGGCGCGTTCGTTCTCTACCTGGCCGGTCGCCGGATGCTGCACCGGCCCGGCCCCGACGGCCGTCTGCCGCTGCCGACCGACGTCCATCCGGCTCCGGCGGTGATCGTGGCGGTGGTGGTCGGGCTGCCACTGGTGGCCGCCCTGGCCAGCGCCCTGCTGTTGCGCCGGGTGACCACCACCCCGTTCGGCGTGGTCCGCCGGGTCCGTACCCGGGTGCCCTGGCCGTGGCCGGGTCTGCTGATCCTCGCCGGGCTGGCCATGTTCGCCGCCTTCCAGCCGGTGGGGCTCTGGTACGAGCGCCGGCACGCCGAGCCGCCGCCCTGGCTGCTGCCGACGTTGCTGATCGGCGGCAGCCTGGCCGCCATGGTGGGCGTGGTCGCCGGCACCGGCTGGATCTCGTACACCCTGGGCCGGGTCCTGCACCGATACGCCCGGCGCCCCGCCGTGCTGCTCGCCGCGCGCCGGCTGACCGCCGACCCCTGGGCCGGCAGCCGCACCTTCGCCGCACTGCTGGCGGCGCTCATCTTCGGCGCGGGGACGGCCGGCTTCCGTGCCGGGTTCCTCGCCGAGGCCGAGGTGCACGCGCGGACCGGGACCGGGTTCGGTGCCCCGGCAGAGTTCTACCTGGGGGCGATGAGGCTGGTGGACCTGGCCGTGGCGGTGGCCGTGGCGATCGCGGCCGGTGGGCTCCTGGTGGCCGTGGTGGACGGGATCACCGCGCGGCGGCGGGCGTACGCGGCACTGGTGGCGACCGGGGTGCCGCGCGGCACCATCGGCCGTTCCGTGCTCTGGCAGTCGCTCACGCCGGCGGTGCCCGCGATCACCCTCGCGCTGACCGTCGGCTATCTGCTCGTCCGGAGCGTCTACCGGGCACCGAGCGCCGGGGGCTACTCGGCGGAGGTCTGCCATGCGGCGGAGCGGCTCTGCGGCGACCCGCTGACCCGGGCGCAGTACACCCGGATCGAGTGGGTGCCGAAGGTGACCGTGACGCCGGACGTACCGTGGGAGCACCTCGCCTGGTTCGCGGCCGGCGGCCTGGCCGCGGTGCTGCTGACGGTCGGCGTCGGAGTGCTCTTCCTGCGGGCGAGCACGACGCTGGAGGAGCTACGGACGACCTGATGTGACGCCGTCGCCGGCGTGGACGCTGTTCCGGCCGGGAGGTCCCGTGGCCTCCCGAGCCGGACGGCACCGTCCGGCGCGGAGCGGAACAGCGGGAGACCACCAGCATGCAGAACCACCCCGGCGGCGCGGCGCCGGTGTTCGTCGACCGGACCGGCCGCCGTCGCCGGCTCGCCGTGATCGCCGGTACGGCGATGGGCCTCGGCCTGCTCACCAGCCTCGGCCTGATCCTGGCCGGGCTCTTCTTCGACTCCTCGGTGCCGATCCCCGGCTGGTCGGAGACGAAGGTCCGGCCGCCGATCGAGGCCGGGGTCGACGCCCCCAGCCGGGCCCCCGGGGGGACCAGCCCGAGCCCACGGCCCGCGTCGCCGACCAGCACCAGCACGCCCCTGCCGTCGTCCGCGCCGACCGCCACCCGTCCGACGACCCGGGCCACCGCGCCCCCGGCGCAGTCGTCCACCGGTGTACCGGGCCAGGGCGACGAGCACCGCAGCTCCGCGAAGCCGAGCAGGACCACGGGCAAGCCCTGACATGGCGAGACACGTCGCGCGCCCCGATCCCCGGGCGCACTGGATCCTGCTGCTGCTCGGCCTGTTCGGGCTGCTCGGGGCGCTGAGCTTCCACGGCCTGGCCACCAACGTCGGCGGCGGCTCCGGCCCGTCCGGGGCGGCCGCCGCACCCGCGCCCCGGCAGGTCTCGGCCGGCGGTCCGGTGTTGCGGCTGGACGGCCCGACGCCCGTCGCCCGGCAGCTGCCGCCCCGTATCGTGGCGCTGACCTTCGACGACGGGCCGGACCCGCGCTGGACCCCGCAGATCCTCGACGTCCTTCGCCGGTATCACGCGCACGCCACGTTCTTCGTGGTCGGCGCCCGGGTGAACGAGCATCCCGAACTGGTCCGGCGGATCCTCGCCGAGGGGCACGAGATCGGCTCGCACACCTTCACCCACGCGGACCTGGGCTCGGTGCCGGCCTGGCGGGCCGCGGCCGAGCTCTCCTGGACCAGGAACGCGATCGCCGGGGTGACCGGCCGCGAGGTGACCCTGCTCCGGCTGCCCTTCTCGTCGGTCACCTCCTCGCTGACCGAGCCGCAGTATCAGGCACTGCGCGCCGCCGCCGGCAGCGGCCACGTGGGGGTGCTTGCCGACCGCGACGCCAAGGACTGGGAGCGGCCCGGCGTACCGGCCATCGTCCGGGCGGCCACCCCGCAGGGCGGGGCCGGCGCCGTGGTGCTCATGCACGACGGCGGCGGGGACCGCAGCGAGACCGTGGCCGCGCTGGAGCAGCTGCTGCCCCGGCTGAGCCGGGCGGGATACCGGTTCACCACGGTGTCAGAGGGGATCGGCGCACCGGCGTCGATGCTGGCGGCCGGCGGCGGCACCCGGCTGAGCGGGACCGCGCTGCGCTGGGCGCAGACCGGGGCCAGCTGGCTGAGCTCGGCGATGAACCTGCTGCTCGGCGTCGCCCTGGTGCTCGGCGTGGCGCGGCTCGTGGTGCAGGTGTGCTGCGCCCAGCTGCACGTCCGCCGGGTCCGCCGGCCACCACGCGGCCGGCCCGAGGTCACCGCGCCGGTCTCGGTGATCGTGCCGGCGTACAACGAGGCCGCGAACATCGCCGCGACCGTGCGGTCGCTGGTCGCCAGCGCGTACCCGACGCTGGAGGTGATCGTGGTCGACGACGGGTCCAGCGACGGCACCGCCGACATCGTCGAGCGGATGGGGCTGCGCGGGGTACGCGTCATCCGGCAGGCCAACGCCGGCAAGCCGGCCGCGTTGAACACCGGCATCCGGGCCGCCCGCGCCGGCCTGCTGGTGCTGGTCGACGGGGACACCGTGTTCCAGCCGGACACCGTCCACCGGCTGGTCCAGAGCTTCGCCGACCCGACCGTCGGCGCGATCAGCGGCAACACGAAGGTGGCCAACCGGCGCGGGCTGCTGGGCCGCTGGCAGCACCTGGAGTATGTGATCGGCTTCAACCTCGACCGCCGGATGTACGACGTGCTGGAGTGCATGCCGACCATCCCCGGCGCGATCGGCGCGTTCCGCCGCGAGGTGCTGCTCGCTGTCGGGGGCGTACCGGCCGACACGCTCGCCGAGGACACCGACCTGACCATGAAGGTGCTCCGGGCCGGCTGGCGGGTGGTGTACGAGGAGGGCGCCATCGCCTGGACGGAGGCACCGTCGTCGCTGCGCCAGCTCTGGCGGCAGCGGTACCGCTGGTGCTACGGCACCATGCAGGCGATGTGGAAGCACCGGCACGCATTGGGTGAGCCGGGGGCGGGCGGGAAGCTGGGCCGGCGTGGTCTGCCGTACCTGGCCGTGTTCCAGATCGTGCTGCCGCTGGCCGCCCCGGCCGTCGACATCTTCGCCCTCTACGGGTTGCTCTTCCTGCCGTGGTCGTCGCTCGTGCTGGCCTGGGCGGGGTTGCTCCTGCTCCAGGGCTTCACCGCCGCCTACGCGCTGCGGCTGGACCGGGAACGGTACGGGCCGCTGTGGACGCTGCCGTTCCAGCAGCTGGTCTACCGGCAGGTGATGTATCTGGTGGTGGTGCAGTCGGTGGTCACCGCACTGATCGGCAACCGGCTGCGCTGGCAGCGGATGGCGCGTACCGGCGAGGCCGCCGCCCTGGTCGGGGGCCCCGTCGCCCGCTGAGCGCCGGACCCGGGGTCAACGCCCACCGAAGAGGCCGGCGGACCAGGCGACGGTCAGGCCGATGACGGCCGAGCAGCAGCAGACCAGCAGGGCGGCGGCGACCACCGCGAGGATCACCCAGGTCGGCCCACGCCGGGCCGCCCCCGGTTCCGCTTCCGCCCCGGGTCCGTCCGCGTCCGTCGTCGCCTGGTCGTCCTCGCTCATCCGGCGGAGTCTAGGACCGTCCGCGGCAAGATCGCGCTCAATCGCGGATGCGGTGGCTTCCCGAGGCTTGGTGTGGAACTGTTTCCGGGATCGAGCGGGATCACGGAGCGTGCCGGCCCGCGATCATGGGGCAGCGGGCCCGGCCGGGGCGGGGCAGGATGGGGCGATGGAGCTGATCTCGATCGCCGACGTCCAGGTCGCCGCCGACGACATCGCCGGGACGGTGGTCCGTACCCCGCTGCTGCCGACGCTCTGGGACGACGAGCTGTGGCTCAAGCCGGAGTGCCTGCAGCCGGTGGGGTCGTTCAAGCTGCGCGGGGCGACCCACGCGGTGGCCCGGCTCGACCCGGCCACCCGGGCGCGGGGCGT
>NZ_JAPDPH010000125.1 GCF_026013475.1 Micromonospora yasonensis
ATGTTCGCCCTCGAGGAGGACGTCAACGCCATCAGGTCCGGACAGAAGCCTCCGGAACCACTGGTGCTGCGGGCGCACGAGGGGGACTGCATCTACGTAACGCTGAAAAACCAACTGGATCCCGCCAAGATGCAAGCAAGCTGCTTCGAGGCCACAGAGCCGGGCCAACTCGGCTGGCGGCGGGGCCACGGCAGCACGCTCCCCGGCTGCCTCGACCAGCCGCCCAAAAACGAGCGGAACGTGCCGGGGTTCAAACCGTACCCCGTCAGCTCGCGGGTCTCGCTCACACCCACCCTGCTCGAATACGCACTTGAATCACGCGGCACCAACACCGGCGACGACACCTATGGGCTCGGTGACCTGACGGCTGGCGTGGGCGAACAGCGGCAGGTTTTCTGGGTTGCGCCGGACGGCATCACCGGCCTGGCCCTGCTGCAGGACCAGGCCGACCCGCTGCACCACGGGCACCACGGGCTCTTCGGCGGCCTGGTGATCGAACCCAAGGGCACCAGCTGGCTCAACCCGAAGGACGGCACCACGCTGAAGTCCGGCACCCAGGCGGTCATCGTCGATCCCAACGGCAAGGACTACCGGGAGAACATCGTCCTGCTTAACAGCGACCTGGCGCTGTTCCGAGCCGATGGCACGGACGTCCCCGACAACGTGGACCTGGCGGTCGCACCGAGCCGGGAGACCGACGACACCGAGGACTCTGGCGAGGTCGCGGTGAACTACCGCAACGAGCCCTGGAACCACCGGTACGCGGCCACCAACGACGTGGCGACCATCTTCAGCAGCTACCCGCACGGCGACCCGAGCACGCCCCTGCTGGAGGCGTACGCGGGGGACAAGACCGTACTGTGGGTCGGCCAGGCGGTGGGTAAGCCCAGATCGACCGGGTTCACCCTGCACGGTCACACCTGGCGGGCTGCGCCCAAGGATCCGCAGTCGCAGATCAAGGCGTTCCAGGGCGAGTTCAATCCGGGCAGCGTGTACCCGGTGGTGCTCGATCCGGACGTGACCGGCGGCGCGGGCGGCCCGACTGCCATACCCGGTGACTACCTGTACCGGTCCAACACCCTCTCACCGCATCTCATCGGCGGGCAGTGGGGGGTCTTCCGGGTGTACGGGACGCCCCGCTCAGGGCTGATCCAGCTCCCAGACCATCCCATCGGCTGAGCGAGCACGGGTGCGGGCGGTTCGCCGACCGCCCGCACCCGGAGAGGAACCGGAACCAATGACAACGATCTCGAAATGGCGGCTGGTCGAGCCGGTGCCGGGCAGCCGGCGGCGGAACCGCCGGCCCCCGAAGCCGCAGCCGAAGCGGCGGCTCGGCTTCCTGGCTGGGCTCGCCACCGGCATGACCATCGCGGTCGCGATCAGCGGTCTGGCCTTTCTGACCACCCGTCCGGAGGGGCGGGCGGCTGCGGTGCCCCCCACGCACCCGGCGTCCGCGCACCCGACCGGGTCGACCGCCGCAGTTTTGGATGTCAAGGCGCGACATGTGGGGGGTTTGCAGGTGCAGATCGAGGTGCAGGCGGTGAGCCCCGGAACGTATCAGCCGATCACGATGGCCCGGATGGTCGCCTGGACGGACATGATCGCCATGCCGATGTCCCACCGGCAGGGGCCGATCATCCTGATGGAGGTCCCTGGTAAGCGGGGCAGCTACAGCGCCCTCGCCAACGTGCCGATGATCGGGGAGTACGACGTCCGCGTCGAACTCCAGCAGCCGTTACCGGCGGAGGCGCACGAGCGGGTGGACGTGCAGACGGTCGGTCGGACGAGCTGACCTCCGAACACGGCGGAGGCCCCCGGTCCACGGACCGGGGGCCTCCGTGCTGCTCAGGATGTCAGTAGGGCCGGCGGAAGCCGGCGACCGGCATGGTGTTGATGCTGGACACCTGCACCGGCTTACCGGTCCGGGGCGCGTGCACCATGATCCCGTTCCCCAGATACAGGCCCATATGGTGCAGGTCGCTGAAGAAGAAGACCAGGTCGCCCGGTCGAGCGTCGGCGCGGGACACCGGCCGCCCCTCGTTCCACTGAGCGCCGGTGAAGTGGGTCAGCGAGATGCCCGCCGCCTTGTAGGCGTACTGGGTGAGGCCGGAGCAGTCGAACGAGTTCGGGCCGGTGGCGCCCCAGACGTACGGGTCACCGACCTGCGCGCAGGCGGTCTTGATCGCGGTACGGGCAGCGCTGCTCACCACGCCGTCGATGCTCGGGCAGTTCTCGACCCGCACCGAGCTCACCGGCAGCATCGCGGTCAACCGCTTGATCTCGGCGTTGATCTGCTTCTTCTTCGCCGCCAGCTCGGCCTTCTGCTTCATCTCGGTGGCGATCAGCGCGTCCAGCTTCTGCTTCTGCGCCAGGTACCGGTCGCGGATGGCGAGCACGCCGGCGACCTGCTTGCGCTGTTGCTCGGCCAGCCGGTCGAGGATGACGAGTTGCTCGGCGAGGGTGCCCGGCTTGGTGCTGACCAGCAGGGCACCGATCTCCTGCGAGGGGCCGTCGATGTAGTAGCGGGCGGCGAGGTCGCCGACCTGGTTCATTGCCAGCGCCGACTGCAGCTCCAGCGGCGCCATCTTCTTCTGCAGGTCAGCCGACTTCTTCTGGTTGGCCTTGAGCTGGGAGTTGATCTTGTTGTACTGCTCGATGGTGGGTTCGAGCTGTTCCCACTGCTTGTCGATTTGCGCGTCGATCTCGTCGACCGACGGCGCCGCGTGCGCCGGAGCCGTCAGCAGCCCGGCGCCGACCGCGACGGCCGCGACCAGGGTGAGGAGACGGCGTACGAACCGGCGGGCCCCGAGCGGTCTGACGGGTGGCTGGCTCGGGGCGTGACGATGAGGGGGCATGGTTGCCACCGGCACGGACTCCTTTGCAACCGACCGCGGGCGCCTCGAGAGAGGGAAGGTCGAGGCAGACGACCCACAGCGGTCGGAGCCCCACACTAGGGAAGGCACCGGGGAGGAATCAAGGCAGCCTCTTGCTCAATCACCCGTCCGCAACCGCTTGCACACCAAGGGTGTTCATTCACTTTCCAACGATCGCGGTCAATACATCATCGAGAGTCACCACACCCAGGGCGCGAGGGCCGTCGCTCACCAGCACCATGTGCCGTCGCTCGCGCCGCATCGCGAGGAGCAGATCCGCCAGCGTACGGTCGGGCGGCACCACGGCCAGCGGCCGGTAGACCTCGGCGGGCACCGGCGCGCGCCGGCTCGCGCCCGCGTATCCGAGCACGTCCTTCACGTGCACGAAACCGAGCACCCGGCGGGTGGACCGCTGCACCACCGGGAAGCGGGACCGGCCGGTACGCGTCGCCAGCACCTCCAGCGAGGCCGGTGAGACGTCCTCGGCCACCGTGGTCACGGTCGACCACGGTTGCAGCGCGTCGGCCGCGGTACGGCTGTGCAGGGCCAGCGCGCCGGTGATCCGGGCGTGCTCCTCCGCGTCCAGCAGCCCCTCCGTCCGCGCCTGGGACACCAGCCCGGCCAACTCCTCCGCCGTGAAGACCGTTTTCACGGCGTCGGTCGCCTCGACCCGCCACAGCCGCAGCACCTGCCGGGCCGACCACTTCATCGCCAGCAGCAGCGGCTTGGTGGCCACGCAGAAGGCCAGCATCACCGGGCCGAGCCACAGCGCCGAGGGCTCCGGGCCGGCCAGGGTGATGTTCTTCGGCACCATCTCGCCGACCACGGTGTGCAGGAAGACCACCACGCCGAGGGCGATCACGAACGCGACCGGGTGCACGCCGGAGGCCGGCAGGCCCAGCCGCTCGAACGGCGTCTCCAGCAGGTGGGCCAGCGCCGGCTCGGCGATCGCGCCGAGGCCGAGCGAGCACACCGTGATGCCGAGCTGCGCCCCAGCGATCATCAGCGGGATCTGGTTCATCGCGGCGAGCGCCCAGCGGGCCCGCTTGGACGCCGCCGCGAGCGGTTCGATCACCGTCCGCCGGGAGGCGATCAGGGCGAACTCGCTGCCCACGAAGAAGGCGTTGCCGAGCAGCAGCAGGGCAGCGACCAGCAGCTCAGTCATCGGCGTCGAGCTCCTCGGGGCGGACCACCCGGACCTGCTCCACGCGGTGCCGCTCCACCTCGACGACGGTGAACTCGTAGCCGGCCTCCTCGACGGTCTCGCCGGGGGCGGGAATGTGCCCCAGCCGGGCCATCAGGAAGCCGGCGAGCGTCTCGTACGGCCCCTCGGGCAGCCGGAAGCCGGTCTGCTCGGCCAGCTCGTCCTCGCGCAGCACGCCGTCCACCAGGACGGTCCGCTCGCCGCCGGGCACGGTCAGCTCGACCGGCCCGAGGTCGTCGACGGCGTCCGGGTCGAACTCGTCGGCGATCTCACCGACCAGCTCCTCGACCAGGTCCTCCACGGTCACCACGCCGTCCGTGCCGCCGTACTCGTCGACCACGATGGCCAGGTCGGCGCCGGCCGCCTTCAGGGCCGCCAGCACCCCGTCCAGGTCCAGGCTCTCCGGGACGTACACCGGCTCCCGGGCGACCGCGGCGACGGTGGTGGACCCCCGGCGGGCCAGCGGCACGCCGAGCGCGTCCGGCACCCCGGCGACGCCGGTGACCAGGTCGAGCGTTTCCTCGTAGACTGGGAACCGGGTCCGGCCGGTCTGCCGGGACAGGTTCAGCAGGTCGGCGACGGTGGCGGTGGCCCGCAGCGCCATCACGTCCACCCGGGGGGTCATCGCCTCGGCGGCCCGCTTGTCGCCGAAGCGGATGGTACGGCGCAGCAGCATCGCGGTGTCCGGCGGCAGCGCGCCGGCCCGGGCCGAGATCGCGGCGAGCAGCCCCAGCTCTTCCGGGGACCGGGCACTGGCCAGCTCCTCCTGCGGCTCCACGCCGAGCCGGCGGACCAGCCGGTTCGCCGAGCCGTTGAGCAGCCGGATCAGCCAGCCGAAGGTACGCGCGAAGGTTCGCATCGGCCCGGCGGTGGCGAGCGCGGCCGGCATCGGCCGGGCCAGCGCCAGGTTCTTCGGGACCAGCTCGCCGAAGAGCATCGAGATCAGCGTGGCCAGGGCCAGCGCGAGCAGCCCGCTGAACCGGTCCGCCCCGCCGACCGGGCGCAGCAGCGGGGCGACGAGCCGGGCCAACGCCGGTTCGGCCAGGTAGCCGGTGAGCAGCGCGGTGATGGTGATGCCGAGCTGCGCGCCGGAGAGCTGGAAGGACAGCTCGCGCAGCGCGCGGCGTACGGTGGCGGCCCGCCCGTCGCCCTCGCCGGCGCGCCGGTCGATCTCCGCGCGATCGACGGTGACCAGGGCGAACTCGGCCGCGACGAAGAACGCGTTGCCGACGGTCAGCAGGACGAAGCCGACCAGGGGCAACAGCGCCGTGACCAGAAGGCCGTCGATGTTCGCCTCACCTCGGACGGGATTCTTCCACGGCCGCGCCAGACCGCACGACGGCCCGGCCGCCGCAGTCACGGCCACCACGGCCGGCTCCGGACGGTCCCGGCAAAGCGGAAGCGGCGCCACCCGCCGGGGTGGCGCCGCTTCCGTCGTCGTGCGGCCGATCAGCCGGCCGCGCCGGCGGTCTCCTTCTCGCCCGCGGTGTCCGCGGGCTTCACCGAGCGGAGCAGCACGCTGGCCACGTCCACGACCTCGACCTGCTCGCCGGCCCCCTTGCCGTTGACCCCGTCATTGAGCATCGTCGAGCAGAACGGGCAGCCGACGGCGATGGTCTTCGCCCCGGTGGACATGGCCTCCTCGACCCGGTCCACGTTGATCCGCTTGCCGATCTTCTCCTCCATCCACATCCGGGCGCCGCCGGCGCCGCAGCAGAAGGAGCGCTCGCTGTTGCGCGGCATCTCGGTGATCTCGGCCGAGCCGAGAGCAGCGCCCAACACCTCCCGGGGCGGGGTGAAGACCCGGTTGTGCCGGCCCAGGTAGCAGGGGTCGTGGTAGGTGAGGCCACCGTCCAGCGGCTGCACCGGGGTGAGCTTGCCGGTGGCGACCAGGTGTGCCAGCAACTGGGTGTGGTGGACCACCTCGAACTCGCCGCCGAGCTGGCCGTACTCGTTGCCCAGGGTGTTGAAGCAGTGCGGGCAGGTGGCCACGATCTTGCGCTTGCTCTTCTCCCGGCCCTCGAACGCCTCGTTCAGCGTCTCGACGTTCTGCTGGGCGAGCATCTGGAAGACGAACTCGTTGCCGATCCGGCGGGCCGGGTCACCCGAGCAGGTCTCGCCCTCGCCGAGGATGGCGAAGGAGACGCCGGCCTCGTTGAGCAGCGTGGCGACCGCACGGGTGGTCTTCTTGGCCCGGTCCTCGAACGCGCCGGCGCAGCCGACCCAGAACAGGTACTCGAAGTCCTCGACCTCGCCGACCCGCGGCACCTCGAAGTCCAGGCCCTTGGTCCAGTCCTCGCGGGTGTTCTGCGGGGCACCCCAGGGGTTGCCCTTGTTCTCCAGGTTGCGGAGCATCACGCCGGCCTCGGACGGGAAGCTCGACTCGATCAGCACCTGGTAGCGGCGCATGTCGACGATGTGGTCCACGTGCTCGATGTCCACCGGGCACTGCTCGACGCAGGCGCCGCAGGTGGTGCAGGACCAGAGCACGTCCGGGTCGATGACCCCGCCCTCCTCGGCGGTGCCGATCAGTGGCCGGTCCGCCTCGGCCAGGGCCAGCACGTCGACGCTCGCGAGCTGCTCCTGGGTGGCCTTCTCCTCGCCGGTCAGGTCCTTGCCGCCGCCGGCCAGCAGGTACGGCGCCTTGGCGTACGCGTGGTCGCGCAGGCTCAGCACCAGCAGCTTCGGCGACAGCGGCTTGCCCGTGTTCCAGGCGGGGCACTGCGACTGGCAGCGACCACACTCGGTGCAGGTGCTGAAGTCCAGCAGGCCCTTCCAGGTGAACTGCTCGACCTGGGCGACGCCGAACTGGTCCTTCTCGGGGTCGGCCTCCTCGAAGTCGAGCGGCTTGCCGTCGCTCATCATCGGGCGCAGCGCGCCGAGACCGGAGCCGGCCGGCTTCGCCGGCTCCCGCTTGAAGAAGATGTTCGGGAACGCCAGGAAGCGGTGCCAGGCGACACCCATGGTGACGTTCAGCGAGATCACGATGAGCCAGGTCATCGAGATGACGATCTTGATGAGGGCGGCGAGGCTGACGCCCGCCGCCCAGGCTGGCAGGGCGGCGCCGATCGCGTGGCTGACCGGGGTGGCCCAGACCGGGTACTCGAAGTGGTCGGTGGCGACCTTGAAGCCGCGGATCAGGAAGCCGAAGATCAGAACCAGTAGCACGACCCACTCGACGAAGTAGCCCTGCCACATGGTCGAGCCGGTGAACCGGGACCGGTTGCCGGGGCGGTTCGGCCGGTTGCGCAGGCGGATCGCCATCAGCACCAGGATGCCGAGGAAGCCGAACACGCCGATCAGCTCGGTGGCCAGGCCGAAGATCGTCCAGTGTCCGATGATCGGCAGCCCGCCGCCCGACGTGACCACCTCGAAGTACGCCTCGAGCACCAGCAGCGACAGCACGATGAACGCGACCATCACGAACCAGTGCGCGGCACCCACCACGCTCCACTTGAGCATGCGGGTGTGACCGGCGGTCTCCACCAGCATCTTCCTGGTGCGGGCGCCCTTGTCGGCGAAGCGCTCCGGCGCGGGTTGCCCGAGCCGGATCACTGCCACCATCTTCATGACCGCGCGTACCGCAAGCCACACCGCCACCGCCGTGATGGCGGCCGCGAGGATCGTGGTGACGATCTGGACGCTGCCCATCGAGTTGGCCTCCCGGTCTGCTGCCTGTCGAGCGGCTCGGCGACCGGAAAGGCTCAGGACGCGGGCGGCGTTCCGCCGCTACCGCCACCCCGACCCGATCGGCCGATGACCTCGCTCCGCTCGGTCATGCAGTGCAGCCTACGCGCAAGGTTACCCAGCAGTAACGTGAGTCTTCTCGCATTCGGCCACGCCGCCCTGCGCACACCTTAGGTGGACCTGGCGCCAAGCGCCGGGCAGGGGCGCGTGGCGTGACGTACGTCCATCTGTTGACCGGCGGTGAACCGGTCGACAGAGGCCGACCGGGGCAGGACCGGGCGGCGGCCCGACCCCCGCGACGACGTCAGTCGCTGCCCGGCGTCGGACGCGCCGAGCTGAAGTCGTCGTAGCGGAGAGCCGGGCCGGCCGTCGACCGGGTCAGCGCCAGCGGGAGAGCAGGATGAGCGAGGCGACCATCGCGCCGAAGCCCACCGCGAGGTTCCAGAAGCCCCACGTGGCGACCGGATAAGCCTGCTCGGAGAGGTAGTAAACAACCAGCCAGCCGATCCCGACGACGATCAACGTGACCGCGACGATCGGCAGCCAGACCGGGCTAGGCTTGCGCGTCGCCGCCGTCGCCGTCGGACGCACGTCCGTCGGCGGGGTGTACACCTTCTTCTTGCGGACCTGAGACTTGGGCACGACGCTCTCCAGAGGGGGGTACGACCTCGTCCGGCCTGACAACCGGGCGCGAGGGCGACGGTCCATGGCCAATAATGTTCGACAGCTAGCGTAGTCCGGACGGACCGCCCAGGCCATGAATGGGGTCAGGCCGGTGCACGGAGTGACCGAAAAGGGGGGGACTTTTCGGGTCGAACAGCCCGGTCCGCCCGTCGCGGGCCGGAACGAGACGACGGGAAAGGGAACGCCCGGTGGAGTACACGTCCGGTGCCGCCTCCTGGCAGAAGGTCCTCCGGCGGGCGGTCGTCGGTCTGCTGCCCCGGCGGCCACGGCAACGCCGCCCGGGATGGTCGATCGGCGTACCCCTGATCGCCGCCGCGGCCGGCCTGCTCTTCACCACGACCGCGACCACCGCGGGCGGCACCGCCCTGCGGGAGGACCGGCGCCCCCAGCTCACCCAGTTGATCGAGGACCGGCGCGAGCAGGTCGCCGAGAGCGAGGCCAAGGCCGCCCGGCTGCGCGCCGAGGTCGAGGAGCAGACCGCGGCGCTGGCCGACACCGACGGCCCGATCAAGGCCCAGCGCGACCGGGCCGCCGGCAGCCGGCAGGCCGCCGGGTTCACCGCGCTCAGCGGCACCGGCGTCACCATCGAACTCAACGACGCGCCCCGCCGGGCCGACCAGGCCCTGCCCAAAGGTGCCAGCAACGACGATCTGGTCGTCCATCAGGGCGACGTCCAGGCGGTCGTGAATGCGCTCTGGGCGGGCGGAGCCGAGGCAATGTCAATCATGAACGTCCGCGTCCTCAGTACCAGCGCGGTACGCTGCGTCGGTAACACCCTGCTGCTGCACGGTCGGGTGTACTCCCCTCCTTTCAAGATCGTGGCTATCGGCGACCCCGCCTCGCTCCAGCGGGCCCTCGCCGCGTCCGAGGGAGTCCGGTTGTTCAAGGAAGCGGTCGACCACTACCAGCTCGGCTACTCCGAGACCGTCTCCGCGGTCACCGTGCCGGCGTTCGAGGACTCCACCGCGCTCCGCTCGGCGAAGGTGCCCCGGTGACCTCCGAGGGCCCCCAGGAGCGCGACGGGCGTCACCGCGACCGCGGTGAGGAGCGGACCGCGTTCCTCCCCCCGGTCGAGCGCCCGGCCCCACCGCCGGCCCGTCCCGCGCTCGACCTCCCCTGGCCGGAGCCGGCCGAACGCCGGCCCGCCGCGGCCCGCCCGCCGGCCGACGATCGGCCTGCGGTGTTCTTCGGCGACGGTCCGGGCGGCACCTCCGCCGCCGGCCCGGAGTCCCGCCGGCCCGCCGCGCAGAGCACCCCGCCGCGCCGCCTCCCGACCGAGCCGCCGCCGCGCTGGGGCGACGTGATCGCCGCGCGTTCGCAGCCGACCGCCGCCACGACGCCGGCGGCTCCGGACGAGGCCGGGCCGCCGAGCCGGTCCGCCGAGCGGCCCGACGCCCGCCCGGGCGGGCCCGCACCGACCCGGGGCGTACGGCCCGCCGCCCCGGGCGATGACGCGACCGCGATCATTCCCCGGGTGACCGGCCAGCCGGAGAGCCGCCCGACACCGGCGGCGGGCACGGAGAGCCGGGCCCGGCACACCGGCCCGACGGCCGGGGATCGGGCCGCCGGCACGCCCCGCACGGCCGAGTCGGCCGGTGGCACGCCCCGCTCGGCGGCCCCTCGTGGACCGCAGGCACCCGGACCAGGACGACCGGAAGCCGGCGGTGTGCCGGCGGATCAGGGGGCGACCGCGGTGCTGCCGGCCGTCACCGCCCGACGCCCGAACGATCCCGGCCTCGACTCCACCGCGCTGATGGGTGCCGTGCCCCCGCTGCCCGAGGGCGGCGGCGAGCCCGCCGAGGGGCCGGCCGAGCCGCCCCGCCCCCGCCGGGGCGAGCGGGTGGTGCAGCTCCGGCCCGAGCAGACCGGCGAGGGGTACAAGAGCGTCTACTCCGAACTCACCCGCCCCACCGTCGGTTCCCGGGTGCGTAGCGGCATCCGGGCCACCGGCGAGGTCCTGATCACCTTCGGCCTGGTCGTGCTGCTCTTCGCCGGGTACGAGATCTGGGGCAAGACGGTGATCGTCGACGCCCACCAGAACGACCTGAACAGCCAGCTCGCCCAGGAGTGGGGGGCGGACCCGACGGTCGGCCCGACCGCACCCGCCGGCCCCAGCGCGAAGCCCAAGCCGCCGGCGGAGGGCAAGCCGGTCGCCGGGCTCTACATCCCCAAGTTCGACAAGCACTGGGTCGTGGTCGAGGGGGTAAGCCCCGACGACATCCGCTACGCCCCGGGCCACTACCCGAAGAGCGCCATGCCGGGCGAGGTCGGCAACTTCTCCGTCGCCGGGCACCGCATCCGGTCCACCTTCTGGCGACTGGACGAGCTCGACGACGGCGATGCCATCGTGGTCGAGACCAAGGACTACTGGTACGTCTACCGCGTCATCAAGACCCGGATCGTCAGGCCAACTCAGGTGGAGGTCGTCGCGCCCAACCCGTTCGAGCCCGGCAAGCCGGCGGGGCAGAAGCTGCTCACCCTCACCACCTGCAACCCCAAGTTCGACAACTACCAACGCCTGATCATCCACGCGGAGCTGGACGAGAACGCCAGCCACTCGAAGTCCGCGGGCCGGCCGCCGGAGCTGGAAGGCTGACGATGTACGCGTGGATCTGGCGCAAGCTGCCGTTCGGGCTGGCCGGGAAGCTGATCGGCTCGCTGCTGCTCGCCGCGGCGACGGTCGCCCTGCTCTGGTTCGTGGTCTTCCCGTGGGCCGAGCCGCTGCTCCCCTT
The DNA here is from genome assembly GCF_026013475.1 of Micromonospora yasonensis. Lineage (GTDB taxonomy): Bacteria > Actinomycetota > Actinomycetes > Mycobacteriales > Micromonosporaceae > Micromonospora > Micromonospora yasonensis. Next base: position 11,181 of record NZ_JAPDPH010000125.1, read on the forward strand.
CGACGACGTCCAGGTCACTCAGGATTCGGGCGTACCGGGTGACGACGGTGGCGGGCTGACCGAGCCGAGCGTGCGGCCCAGCGAGGAGGACATCCCGTACAGCACGGAGACCAACAACGCCCCGCCCACCACCCCGAACAGGTGACCCGATGCGCGTCCTGGTGATCGACAACTACGACTCGTTCGTCTACAACCTGGTGCAGTACCTCGGCCAGCTCGGCGTGGACTGCGAGGTACGGCGCAACGACGAGATCGACGTCGCCGAGGTCGGCCGGGTGGGGGCCGCGGGCGTCCTGTTGTCACCCGGGCCGGGAAGCCCGGACCGGGCCGGCAGCTGCCTCGACGTCATCCGGGAGTACGCTGGCAAGCTCCCGCTCTTCGGCGTCTGCCTCGGGCACCAGGCGATCGGCGAGGCGTTCGGGGCGACCGTGACCCGGGCGCCGGAGCTCCTGCACGGCAAGACGTCCGAGGTGAGCCATCACGGGGTCGGGGTGCTCGCCGGCCTGCCCGAACCGTTCACCGCCACCCGGTACCACTCGCTCGCCGTACTGCCCGAGACGTTGCCCGACGAGCTGGAGGTGACCGGCTGGACCGGCTCCGGCGTGGTCATGGCGATGCGGCACCGGAGCCTGCCGATCGAGGGCGTCCAGTTCCACCCCGAGTCGGTGCTGACCGAGGGCGGGCACCTCATGCTGGCGAACTGGCTGGCGGTCTGCGGCCACCCGGAGGCGCTGGAGCGGGCCCCGGAGTTGGCCGCCGAGGTGGACGCCCGCCGCCGGGCCGCCTTCGCCACTTCCTGACGACCTGAGGCGCCGGCTCGGCGGCGTTGCGGGGCCCCGGTCAGCGGGACATCGCCAGATCGACGACCGAGGGTCGGCGACAAACATCGAGGCCCCGACCGGAGTCGGGGCCTCGATCCGTCACTGCCGGGAGAACTGCTGCGGCGGGGTGGTGGGGAAGGGGAACCCGCCACCGGTGCCCGTCGGTGAACCGCTCGGGCTGGGCGACGTCGGCGATTCGGTCGGCTCCGGGGGTGCGATGTCGACGTAGATGGTGACCCGGCTGCCCTTCGGGAGGTCCCTGTTGGCGCCGGGGCTCTGCCTGCTGACCTTGCCGACCTGGTCCGGGTTGGTGGTGTCGTCACCGTCGAGGACCCGCACCTTGTACCCGGCGTTGTTCAGGAGTCGCTCCGCCTGGTCCTTGGGGAGGCCGACCACGTCCGGGACCTTGGCCACGTTGCCCTTGGAAACCAGCACCTTGACGGTGGAACCAACCGGTACGGTCTCGCCCTCCTTCGGGTCGACGCTGACGACGAGGCCCTCCGCCAGGCTGCTGTCGACATCCTCGGAGTCGACGACGAGCTCCAATCCTTCGAGCTGCTGCTTGACGTTCGTGAACTGAGAGCCCTTCAGCCCCTTCGGGATGGGGACCTGGCTCGGGCCGCCGCAGATCTGGATCGTGACGTTCTGACCCTTCTTCACGGTCGTACTGGCCGGCGGACTCTGGCCGGCCACCTTGCCCTTGTCGCAGTCGTTGTTCTTCACCTGGTCGCCGAGCACCGGGACAAGGCCGGCGTTCTGCACCTCCTGGAAGGCGACGGCCTGGGTCTTGCCCTCCAACGACGGCACCCGGACGTCGTCCGCCCCCCGCTGGCTCAGGTACAGCGCGGCGGCCAGGGCGATCACCGCGAGCACGCCGAGCGCGGCGAAGGTGGCGATCACCCACGACGAACTCTTCCGCTTGCGCGGATCGCCGACCCGGGCCGGCACCTGCTGGCGGGTCTGCGGGCCCATCACCTGGGTCTGGTACCCGCCGGCCGCGCCGGCCGGGCCCATCGCCGCGGTCTCGTCCGCCGACATGACCGGGGTGGCCAGCACGGGGCGGCCGGCGGCGGCGCGGAGCAGGTCCGCCCGCATCTCGCCGGCGCTCTGGTAGCGGTTCAGCGGGTTCTTGGACAGCGCCTTGAGGACGATCGCGTCCACCGCCGGGTTGACGTCCGGGTTGATGGTGCTCGGGGTCGGCGGCTGCTCGCGCACGTGCTGGTACGCGACGCTGACCGGGCTGTCCCCGACGAAGGGCGGGTGCCCGCAGAGCAGTTCGAACAGGACGCAGCCGGCCGCGTACACGTCGGACCGGGCGTCGACCGCCTCGCCACGCGCCTGCTCCGGGGAGAGGTACTGCGCGGTGCCGATGACGGCGCTGGTCTGGGTCATCGTGGTGGCCCCGCTGGCCAGCGCCCGGGCGATGCCGAAGTCCATCACCTTGACCTGGCCGGTCTGGGTGAGCATCACGTTGCCCGGCTTGATGTCCCGGTGGATGATGCCGTGCCGGTGGCTGAACTCCAGCGCGGCGCACATGTCGGCGCAGATCTCCAGCGCCCGGCGCGGCTGGAGTCGCCCCTCGGCCCCCAGCACCTCCTTGAGGGTCCGTCCGTTGACGAACTCCATCACGATGAACGGCAGCGTCTCGCCGGTCGGCGCGGTCTCCTCGCCGGTGTCGTACACCGCGACGATCGCCGGGTGGTTCAGCGAGGCGGCGTTCTGCGCCTCGCGGCGGAACCGCATCTGGAATGTGGCGTCCCGGGCGAGATCGGTCCGAAGCATCTTGATCGCGACATCCCGCCCAAGACGGAGATCGCGACCGCGGTGCACCTCCGCCATGCCGCCGTAGCCGAGCAGCTCGCCGACCTGGTACCTGCCACCGAGCAGGCGGGCCTGCGCTGTCATCGCGTCTCTCGTCCTTCGCTCGTCGTCGTCTCGCCGCCACCGGGCCGGAGCCGTACCCCACGACGGTACGACGTCCCGACCAGATCGTCCGCACCGTGGACCCGCACCGCGCCGGACGTCACGCTCACCGGGCCGAGTGCGCCGGGTTGGCCGGCCGCCGCGTGCTTCCGGTAGTAGTACGAAATCACGCCGGAGCAGAGCACCACCAGTACGGCCACCACCACGGCGGTGACCCACAGCCCGGACCGGGACCGGCGCGGGGCTGGCGGCAGGGCAGCCGGCCGTGCGTACCCCGGGGGGTTGTGCTGCCGGGGCGACGGGACGGTCGCCGCGCCGCGCGGCGCCACCGGCGGGTGCGGCTGCGGAGCGGGCTGGGCCACCGCGACGGGCCGCGGCGCGACCGGCGGGCGGGTGGGCACCGCGGGCGGCCGGGGCTGCGGGCGCGGCGCGGCCGGAACCTGCGCCCGGGCCGACGGCGCGGCCGGCGAGGAGGGTACGCCGGAGATCGGGCCGGCCTGCCCCGCGCCGCCGCGGGCCTGCTGCGACAGGGCGAGCTTGGCCTGCCGGGCGACGCTGCCCAGGGCGGCGGCGCTCGGCCAGCGGGCCGCCGGATCCTTCGCCATGGCCCGCTCGACGATCGCCCGGACCTGGGGCGGGATGTCAGCGGGCAGCGGTCGGGGAGCCTCCCGCACGTGCTTCATGGCGATCTCGAGCGGATTGTCCCCCTCGAACGGTCGCCGACCGGCGAGGCACTGGTACGCGACCACGCCGAGCGCGTACACGTCGGAGGCGGGGGTGGCGACCGCGCCGGTCGCCTGCTCGGGCGAGATGTACGAGGCGGTACCGAGCACCGAGCCGGCGGCGGTGAGCTGGCCCACGAGGTCGGAGCGGGCGATGCCGAAGTCGGTGAGCACCAGCGTGCCGTTCGGCCGGACCAGCAGGTTGCCCGGCTTCACGTCCCGGTGCACGATCCCCTTCTCGTGGGCGGCGTGCAGCGCGTCGGCGGCCTGCGCGAGCAGGGCCATCGTCCGGGCCGGGGTGAGCCGCCCCACCCGGCTGAGCGTCGAGGAGAGCGCGTCGCCCTCGACGTACTCCATGACCAGGAAGGCGACCTGCTGGTCGCTGCCGAAGTCGTAGACGTCCACCACCCCGGGGTGGTTGATGGTGGCCATCGTCCGGGCCTCGCCCCGGAACCGTTCGGCGAAGCCGGGCTCGTCGAGCAGGGCGGGGAGCAGGCTCTTCACCGCGACCGTCCGGCCCAGCACCTGATCGGTGCCGCGCCAGACGTCGCCCATGCCACCGCTGGCGATCCGCTCGTCGAGGCGGTAGCGGTTGCCGAGCTGCACCCCCGGGCTGAGCATGTCAGCGGCCCCCGGCGTCGGTGATGGCCGCCTGCATGATCCGGCCGGCGATCCGGGCCGCCTCGTGGCTGCCGCCGGACCCGGCCTGTTCCAGCTCCACACAGACCGCGGAGATCGGGGTGCCGTTCTTGTCCAGGGCGAAGCCGATGAACCAGCCGTGGTCCGGGGTGCCCGGGCCGGACTGCGCGGTGCCGGTCTTCCCACCGATCGTGTAGCCACGGATCCGGGCTGACTTGCCGGTGCCGTTCTCGACCACGCTGACCATCATGTCCCGCAGGTCGGCCGCGACCTGCCCGCTCACCGGCTGGCGCAGCTCCCGCGGCTTGGCGGTGTAGTAGCTGGTGGTGCGGTCCGGGGCGAGCAGCTGCTTGACCAGGTAAGGCCGCATCTGGCTGCCGCCGTTGGCGACCGAGGCGGCGATCAGCGCGCCCTGCAACGGGGTCATCCGGACGTCGCGCTGGCCGATCGAGGACTGGGCCAACGCGGCCGGATCGGTCGCCCCGCCCGGTGCGGTCATCTCGCCGGTCCGGCTGGCCGCCACCGGCAGGCCGCCCTCGCCCAACTGCCCGACCGTGAGGTCGTCCTGCTCGAAGCCGAATTCGCGCGCCTTCTCCTTGACCTTGTCCGCCCCGAGCTTCACGCCGAGCTGCGCGAAACCGGTGTTGCAGGACTCCGTGAGCGCCTGGATCAGGCTCACCTCGTCCTGCGGACAGATCGAGTCCTCGGCGTTCCTGATCGGCTGTCCGGACGTCGGCGGGGTCCAGCTCGCCCCGGCCGGGATCCTGGTCTGCTTGGTGTAGCCGCTCTCCAGTGCCGCCGCGGACATGATGACCTTGAAGGTGGAGCCGGGCGGCAGCGTCTCCGCGAGCGCCCGGTTGGCCAGCGGCCGGTCCTTGTCCTGCTCGAGCTTGTTGAACGCCTTCGACGCCGCGTCGGTGTCGTGGCTGACCAGCGGGTTCGGGTCGAAGCTCGGCATGGAGACCAGCGCCTGCACCGCGCCGGTACGCGGGTCGATCGCGATCGCCGCGCCCCTGGTCGCCCCGACCTCGTTGTTCTGGAGCTCCTTGTACGCGGTGTCCTGGGCCCGCTTGGAGAGGGTCAGCAGCACGTTGCCGCCGCCGGTCTTGTTCCCGGTGAACATGTCCTTCACCCGGTCGCCGATGAGCTGGTCGCTGGTGCCGGCGAGGAACTGGTTCTCGGTCCGCTCGATGCCGGTCGCGCCCCCGTTGACCGGCTGGTAGCCGAGCACGTGCGCGTACTCCTCGCCGGCCGGGTAGGTACGCAGGAAGCGCAGCTTCCCGCCGGTGTCCTTGCTGATCGCGTACGCGGTGCCGCCGACCTCGATGTTGCCGCGCTTGCGGTCGTACTCGGCGACCTGGACCCGGCCGTTGTAGTCGCTGTTGCGGTATTCGTCCGCCTTGTAGGCCTGGATCCAGTTCAGGTTCGCGAAGAGCAGCCCGAACAGGATCATCACGACCACTCCGACGCGGCGCAGCGGTGCGTTCACGGCCGGATCACCTCCGTGGGGGCACCATGCAGCTGTTCCGGCGGGCCGCCCGACGGCCGGGGCACCGGTCCGCCTCCGGTCACCGGCCGGCGAGCGCCGTCGGAGACCCGGAGCAGGACCCCGATGAGCAGCCAGTTCGCCATCAGCGACGAACCACCGGCGGAGAGGAACGGAGTGGTCTGGCCGGTCAGCGGGATGAGCTTGCTGATCCCGCCGACGATGACGAAGACCTGCAGGCCCAGGGTGAAGGCCAGGCCACCGGCCAGCAGCTTGCCGAACGAGTCCCGCACCGCCAGCGCGGCCCGCAGCCCCCGCTCGACGATCAGCAGGTAGACCACGAGCAGCGCGGAGAGGCCGAAGAGGCCGATCTCCTCGCCGATGCCGGCGAAGATGAAGTCCGTCTGCACCTCGGGCAACAGGGTCGGCTGGCCGCCACCCGGCCCGGCCCCGAAGAGGCCGCCGCTGCCGAGCGTGAGCAGACCCTGGACCAGCTGGTAGCCCTTGTTGTACGGGTCACCGAACGGGTCCAGCCAGATCTCGGCCCGGAGGTAGAAGTTGGCAAACGGGCCGCCGACCGTGCTGCCCAGCAGGTACGCCAGGTAGGCGCCACCGAAGAAGAGGATCAGGCCGATCAGCAGCCAGCTCACCCGCTCGGTGGCGATGTAGAGCGTCACCACGAACATGCCGAAGTAGAGCAGCGAGGTGCCAAGGTCCTTCTCGAAGACCAGGACCAGGAGGCTGATCAGCCAGACCACGAGGACCGGGCCGAGGTCGCGCCCGCGCGGGAAGTCGATGCCGAGCAGCCGGCGGCTGGCCAGCGACAGCACCTCCCGCTTACGGACCAGGTAGTACGCGAAGAAGGCGAGCAGGGCGAGCTTGGCGAACTCACCCGGCTGGATCGAGAAGCCGCCGATCCGGATCCACAGCTTGGCGTTGTTGATCTCGGAGAACCGGGCCGGCAGCACCGCCGGAATCATCACCAGCACGATGCCGGCCAGACCCAAGGTGTACGCGTACCGGGAGAGCGAGCGGTGGTCCCGCATGATCGCCAGCAGTCCGGCGGCGAGGACCACCGCGCCGAGCGTCCAGGCGAGCTGCCGCCCGCCGGTGCCGGCGAAGACGGCCAGGTGCTCCCGCTCCTCTGGGGCGGCCTGGGCCAGGTCGTAGCGGCGTAGGAAACCCACGCCGATGCCGTTGAGCAGGGCGACCGCCGGCAGCAACGCCGGGTCGGCGAACGGCGCCAGCCAGCGGATCACCAGGTGCAGGCCGACGAAGACCAGGCCCAGCGTGGCGGCCGGGATCCAGAAGTCCGAGGTGACCGTGTCCAGCACGTTCGCCTCGACCGTGGCCGAGTACGCCGCCACCAGCACGATGGCGAGCAGGAGCAGCGACAGCTCCGCGTTGCGCCGGGACCGGGCCAGGCGTACGCCGGACTGCTCGCCCGTCGAGGCGGGCGAGGCTGCCGGTACGGCGGCTACGGTCACGGATGCGTCCTCCGGGTCGGACCGACGCTCACTCCGGCGACCGGCAGCCGGCCGGGTCGACCGGCGGGACGGTGTCGGAGGGGACGGCGTCGGGCGTGGTGGTCGGCGCGATCGGCGCGGGCGTGGGGGTCGCCGGCGCGACGGCGGTGGCGCTGCCGGACGGGGTCGCCGGGGTGGCAGTGACGGTCGACGTCGGGTTGGACGCGGCGGCCGTCGGCGCCGGGCTGGACGGGCAGAGCGGCTTCAGGTTCGGGTTGGCCGGGTCGTCGCTGGTCAGCTCGGCCAGCCGCCGCTCGGCGTCCGGCTCGCTCTTGGCCTGGATACCCTGCTTGACCTGCTCCTGTGCGGCCAGGGTGAGATCGTCCAGCTTGGCCTCGCTGGTGGCGTGCACGCTAGACAGGTCGAGGCCGGCGATCTGGCCCGGTACGCCCCGGAACACGGCGAGCTGTCCGTCCTGGGTGGCACCGACGTAGTACTGGCGCTGGGTGTAGCTCCATCCGCCGAACAGGCCGCCACCGAGGATGACCAGCAGCGCCAGCAGCATCGCCGCGGTCCGCACCGGGCGGTGCCGGCGCGGCTCGTCCTCGTTGGCGTCCGCGGGCTCCTCCGGCGCGGCCGGGCGGGGGGCGGAGAGCGCCGAGGCACGGGCCGCCGGCGTGGAGACGTCGGCCGAGGTGGCCATGCCCCGGTCCCGGGCAGCGGCGCCGCCGACGATCGGGGACGCCTCGACGATGTCCTGGTCGGTGGCGTCGGCGATGATCACCGTGATGTTGTCCGGCCCGCCGCCGCGCAGGGCGAGCTGTACCAGGCGCTCGACGCACTGCTGCGGGTCGCCGTACTCGCGCATGGTGTCGGCGATGGTGTCCGCGCTGACCACGCCCGACAGGCCGTCGGAGCAGATCAGGTAGCGGTCGCCGGGGAGCACCTGGCGGACGCTGTACTCCGGGTCGATGTCGCGGCCGTCGAGCGCCCGGGTGAGCAGCGAGCGCTGGGGGTGACTGCTCGCCTCCTCCGCGCTGATCCGGCCCTCGTCGACGAGCATCTGGACGTACGTGTCGTCCTTGGTGATCTGCGTGAACTCGTTGTTCCGCAGCAGATACGCCCGCGAGTCACCGATGTGGACCATGCCGAGCTTGCTGCCCGAGAAGAGGGTCGCGGTGAGGGTGGTGCCCATCCCCTCCAACTGCGGGTTGGCGTCCACGGTGTCGCGGAGTTGTTGGTTGGCGGTGCCCACGGCCGAACGCAACGCGTCGACGAGGGCGTCCCCGGGGACGTCCTCGTCGAGCGGCGCCATGGCACCGATGACGATGTTGCTGGCGACGTCACCGGCGGCCATGCCGCCCATGCCGTCGGCAACGGCGAGCAGCCGCGGTCCGGCGTAGACGGAATCCTGGTTACCGTCTCGGATCAGACCGCGGTCGCTGTGGGCCGCATAGCGCAGGGTCAGAGTCATGGCCGTAATTCGAGGGAAGTGCGGCCGATCCGGATCGGCACGCCGAGGGGGACGGGGGTTGGTCCGGTGACCTTAGCGCGATCCAGGTAGGTGCCGTTAGTGGATCCGAGGTCCTCGACGTACCACTGCCCGTCACGCGGCACGAGTCGGGCGTGTCGCGCCGACGCGTAGTCGTCGGTGATCACCAACGTCGAATCCTCGGCGCGACCGATGGTGATCTGCGCCTCACCCAACGTGATCCGGGTGCCGGCCAGCTGGCCGGCGGTGACCACCAGCTGGTGCGCGGCCCTGCCCCGCTTCACCTTGGCCGGCTTGGCGGGCGGTCCGGCCGGGGCGCCGACCCCGCGCGGCGCGGCCACCAGACGACCCGACCGGGCCCCCGCGAACAGGTCTCGGCGGATCACACCGACCACCGTGAACACGAAGATCCACAGCAGGATCAGGAACCCGAACCGGGCGACGGTGATGACGAGTTCCGGCAACGCTCGTCAGCCGTCCACGCGGAAGGTCAGGGTGGTCGTGCCGAGCTGGATCATGTCGCCCGGGTTGAGGGCGACGGCGGAGACACGCTGGCCGTTGACCATCGTGCCGTTGGTGGAGCCGAGGTCGGTCAGCACGACCTGGCCACCGTCGAAGTCCAGCCGGGCGTGCCGACGGGAGATCCCGACATCCGGCAGGCGCAGGTTGGCCTGGTCGCCGCGGCCGATCACGGTCGAGCCCATCTGGAGAGGGTAGGTACGGCCGTCACCGGAGACGAGCCGGACGTTGCGGCCACCGCCGTGCCCCGGCGGCGGGCCGTAGCCGCCACCCTGGTCGTACGACGGGTAGGCCGGGCCGGCGTCGTAGCCGCCGGGCGCGGAGACCGGAGCGACGTCGCCACCGGTGTAGACCTCGGCGGTGACCCGGAACATGCCGGTGTCCAGCCCCTCGCCGCGCTCGATCTCGACGATCACGTCCCCGTAGACCGTCCAGGCCTGCTCGCCGATGAACTCCGCCTGGGACTGGGCCAGCTCCTGGGCCAGCGCGGCGGCGTAGGGCGCCAGCCGACTGTGGTCGTACGGCGAGAGATCGATCACGTAGCGGTTGGGCACCAACGTGCGCCCGCCGGCCAGGATCGCCTTGTGCGCCTCGGCCTCCCGCTGCATGGCGTTGAGGATCTCCACGGGGTGGACCACCCCTTTGAAGACCTTGGCGAAGGCCCCCTCGACCAGGCCTTCCAGACGCTTTTCGAAGCGTTGCAGCACGCTCACCGGCTCCTCCTCGGGTCCCGAGGCCATGATGGTATCCGGACACCGCCTCCGCAGCTCACATGCCGCTCGGCCGGCTGCCGGCGGCCCGTTCGTGGACGGTCCGAAGCTCGTGCTAGAGTTTCGTCCGCCACGAACGGTGATCGCTCGTGGCGATGACCGGTGACAGCGTAATATGT